>CAYJJP010000129.1:0-6331 GCA_964370525.1 uncultured Desulfovibrionaceae bacterium
TTTCAAAACGCTTTCATTTCCCCAGCCTCTTTGCTCTCGAGTTGCGAAAAGGTCGCAAGCTCGTAAACGCCTTCGCCGTTCATTTTGAAAATTTTCAACCCTTTCCTTTCAAAACGCTTTCATTTCCCCAGCCTCTTTGCTCTCGAGTTGCGAAAAGGTCGAAAGCTCGTAAACGCCTTCGCCATTCATTTTGAAAATTTTCAACCCTTTCCTTGATTTTCAGATGATGTTCCTGTATATTAGAATACATGGACACAGCCTTTTCGTGGCTTGACGCCATACTCATAGCGCCATTTCGGCTTATATCTCATGCTCACATAAGCATGTGGCTTGGTTGCTTTTGCCTTGCGCTATATTGCCTCATCATCGGTAATCTACTCCATAAATTTTTTTTACGCCTACACGCTAAGTATTACAGCAATCTCCAAGGAGAAATGCAGGACTATCACGCACTGAGCATGAAAGCCTTGCATAGCGGCAATAAGGAAGCCTACCTTGCCAGTAATAAACTAGCGCATGAATATTTTGGGAAGCATTTTTTTGCCAGAGCAAGCGTTGGTATGGCTGCCATTGTGCCCATCCCTTTTGCCTTGGCATGGCTCTCGTTACGCTTTGAAGGTATTGTGCTATACAAAATTCCTTTTACAAGCATAACTATGGGCTATGTATTTGTATTTCTAACTGCATACATTTGTGTACGCATTTCATGGGGAAGAAGTATGAGATTTTACAGAAAAATTTTGCTCTTTATGTTGATGTGTATTTTTTTAGTTGCTTGCGAAAGCTTGAAAAACCTCCAGCTTGCAACTGAAGATGGTGATGACGAAGTTTTTTTTCATAATGAACAATCTGATTATAATTTCAACAATGATAATAATGAAGATAATAGAGACTTTATTACCAAACAATATGACACATTGCTCGAAGAAAGGGCAGCCAGAAACAAAGAAATTACACCCTCAAATTACCTTGAGCAAAAACTTTATTAGAAAACAAAGTAAAAATGTGACAATAACCAAAACATTTTTTATAAAAAATCTACAATAAACAACAAAAAAGGCTTACTCTTACGAGTAAGCCCCATATATTGCAATTAAGCTGCTAAACTACTTAACTTCAACTTCAGCGCCAGCTTCAACGAGTTGCTTCTTGGCTTCTTCAGCTTCGTCTTTGGAAACAGCTTCTTTAATGGCGCAAGGTGTGCCGTCAACTTTATCTTTGGCTTCTTTAAGACCAAGGGAGGTCAAAGCACGAACGACTTTAATAACACCAATTTTATTGGAACCGGCGCTCTTCAAGATAACGTCAAATTCAGTCTTTTCTTCTACTTCAGCAGCAGCAGCAGCTGGAGCTGCCATCATCATAGCAGCAGCTGGAGCAGCAGCAGAAACACCAAATTTTTCTTCTAATTCTTTAATGAACTCTGAAAGTTCAAGTACAGTCATGTTAGAGATAAACTCAACAACTTGTTCTTTAGTCACGGACATGATATTCTCCTAAATTCTTTAGCTTAAGCTTTTTTAATGTACAACAATTACAGTCTGACGCTTTTCTATGCAGCTTTCTTTGACTCAAGGTCTTTAAGCGCATAAAGCATACCACGAATAATGTTGGCAAAAAGTGATACAAAAGAGGTGGGCACAGCGTTCATTGTGCCAAGCGTTTGGGCAAGGAGTTGTTCCTTGCTTGGGAGCTTAGCGAGATCTTCAACTTGTGCAGCAGTAAGCACTTTACCCTCAAGACTCGCATGACGAACCTTGAAAATTTTGCTTCCTTTTGCAAAGTCGCTGATTGCCTTGGCCACCGCCACTGGGTCATCATATCCAAAGGCAATGCCACAGTTTTCCTTAAAATCTTCTTTTATGGAATCATGTGTGCCACCGGTAAGTGCAATACGAGCTAAAGTGTTCTTTACAACAAGGTATTCACACCCTGCATTGCGTAAAGCATCTCTTAAGCTTGTCAGCTCTTCCACCGGCATACCTTTGAAATCGGTAACTATCATGATAGAGGCTTTATCGGCTTTTGCCTTAATACCTTCTATGAGGACAGCTTTTTCGGACCTATTCACGTGATACTCCTCACGTTTGGGTTTGCCAAATGGAATGCCGAGCCAAAGACTTTATAGCATTATAAGCTTAGTCTCAGTAGGATTTATGGGTACCTACTTTCTTCGACTCGATTATTCCTAATCCATAACCAGTGGAAGGGGTTTTAATCCCCCCCCCCATCTCTCAGGTTTTTACTTATAAAAGTAAATAACAGTGTGAGTGTTAGCCTTCGAGAAATTTCTTTATATGTGTGGGATCAGCCTTAAAGCCAGGTCCCATTGTGGTCGAAATTGCAAGGGATTGCATATACTGTCCCTTGGCTGAAGCAGGCTTCAAACGTTGAACTGTGTCAAGCAAAGCTTTGAGGTTGCCAAGAATTTTTTCGCTGCCGAAAGACACTTTACCAAGAGGAGCGTGCAATACGCCAGCCTTATCTACGCGAAACTCAACACGACCTGCTTTCAATTCTTTAACAGCAGTGGTTACATCCATAGTTACAGAACCTGTCTTAGCATTAGGCATAAGACCACGAGGTCCTAACATACGACCAATTTGACCCACAAGCGCCATACAGTCAGGGGTTGCTACAGCTGCATCAAAGTCGAGCCAGCCGTCTTTGATTTTTGCAACAAGCTCTTCTGCTCCGGCAAAATCAGCACCGGCAGCTAATGCTTCTGCTTCTTTTTCGCCCTTACAAAATACTGCTACGCGTACTTTTTTTCCAAGTCCGTTGGGAAGCGTTACCGCACCACGAACCATTTGGTCAGAATATTTTGGGTCAACGCCAAGGCGTACGGCCACATCCACTGTTTCATCAAATTTTGCAAAACTTGCTGCGAGTGATTTACTTACTGCATCTTCAAGTGTGAAGCGTTCCAGTAAATCCACTCCTTCAAGAGCTGAACGATATTTTTTGCCATGTTTGGGCATTTCTTCTTCCTTCGTTTTTCATCTCCTGCCAAATAATTATTCGGCAGTACAATTGATTTGAACGGCTTTTCTTATTATGTAAAGAAAAGCTACTTAATTTCAATACCCATGCTACGAGCAGTTCCGCTAATAGTTCTTATTGCAGAATCCATGCTTGCAGCATTGAGATCAGGCATCTTTAACTTGGCAATCTCTTCGATTTGAGCCAAACTCAACGAGCCAACCTTGTTACGGTTTGGTTCGCCTGAACCTTTTTCCACCTTAGCAGCTTTCATAATAAGTACAGCAGCAGGAGGGGTTTTGGTAATAAAGCTAAAGGAGCGATCTGCATACACAGTGATAACAACAGGAATAATCATTCCTTTTTGATCCTGTGTACGCGCATTGAACTCTTTACAAAATCCCATTATGTTAAGGCCATGCTGACCAAGCGCCGGTCCTACCGGAGGCGAAGGGTTAGCAGCGCCAGCTGAAATTTGTAATTTAATTTTGGCAACTTCTTTTTTAGCCATCGTTTAATTCCTTTAAAAACAACCGAGCATTAAGTTTAACCTTTAGAAACTTGAATAAAATCCAGTTCCACAGGTGTTTGGCGTCCGAAAATGGAAACTGAGACTTTCAGTTTTCCCTTATCGTAATTTACTTCATCCACAACGCCGTTAAATCCACCAAAAGGCCCGTCAATAACACGAACTTCTTCTCCACGCTCAAAGTTGAACTTCGGACGAGGTGTTTCTTGGCGTTCCTTCATTAGTTGTAAAATCTTCTCAGCCTCACTGTCACGCATGGGAGAAGGTCTGTTTTTTCCACCAACAAATCCTGTTACCTTAGGAATATTTTGGATAAGATACCAAGAAAAATCGGTCATAGCCATTTGAATCATGACATAACCGGGATAAAACTTTCTCTTGGTAGTGCGCTTTTCACCGCCCTTTCCAAGCTCTTCAACTCTTTCCGTAGGAACAACAACGCGAGCAATCAGATTCTTTGATTGGCCATTACGCACCATTTCATTAATGGTTTGCTCAACACGCTGTTCAAATCCTGAATATGTATGCAGAATATACCAGCGCATATTCTCAATGACCACACCATCAAGCATGCCATAATTTTGTGCCGGTGCTTCAAACTCTTCACTGGCTTCAGATAAAAGAACTTGAGCTTCATTGTCAAGTTCTTGCTCTGACTGCTCTTCTTGAACACTATCAAGTTGACTAACTTCTTCTTGATTGTTTTCGTCTTGAGTTATTGACTGACCATCACCAAACTCAGCTTCAGTAAAACTTTTATCACTGGAGGTGTCGTCGTTTGGCAAATCTTCACTGAATTTTTCTTCATTCATCGTATTTGCCTAGGAAAGAATGGTTTTCATTATTGTAGAAAAGCCTAAATCCACTAAACCGAGAAGCACAGACATAACAGCAACAAAACCAAGCACAACCAATGTAGCTCGACGTGTTTCTTTCATGGTAGGCCAGCTCACCTTACGCAGCTCTGCCCTTGATTCTTCCACATACGTTACGAAACGGGAAATGGGATTTTGCTCTACGTTTGCCTTAGCTGTATTTTGAACTGCTGATTTCTTTGTTGCCATAATGCATACCGTTGATTTGTGGATAATAAATGGCAGGGCAGGGGGGATTCGAACCCACAACTTTCGGTTTTGGAGACCGACGCTCTAGCCGTTGGAGCTACTGCCCTGTAAACTTATGTTAAAAACAAATTCTCATCTTTAACATATTTTTGGATTTTGAATTTATTTACGCAATTTTTTTTGTTTCAGGGTGACCTTTTTTACAAGGCCACCACTATAACAATATTAACTACTTAGTTTCGCGGTGCACAGTGTGCTTGCGATCCCAGGGGCAATACTTTTTAAGTTCAAGTCTGCCTGTGGTAGTTTTTTTATTTTTGCGTGTTGTATAATTACGACGCTTGCATTCTGTGCAAGCTAAAATTACATTAATACGCATAATTTATTACTCTACAATTTCAGTTACAACGCCGGAACCAACGGTACGTCCGCCTTCGCGAATAGCAAAGCGTAGACCAGCTTCCATGGCAATGGGGTTAATAAGCTCAACAATAAATTGGCTGTTATCACCAGGCATTACCATTTCTACACCTTCAGGCAAACCGATGATACCGGTAATGTCTGTGGTACGGAAGTAGAACTGTGGACGATATCCGGAGAAGAATGGAGTGTGACGTCCGCCTTCTTCCTTAGAAAGTACATACACTTCTGCCTTAAATTTCTTATGTGGGGTGATGGACTTAGGAGCTGCAAGTACTTGACCGCGAACTACGTCATCACGCTTAATACCACGCAAAAGGGCGCCAATGTTTTCGCCGGCACGGCCTTCGTCAAGTAATTTCTTGAACATTTCAACGCCGGTGCAAGTAGTTTTAACAGTTTCTTTAACACCAACGATTTCAACTTCTTCACCCATTTTTACGATACCGCGCTCAACACGACCGGTAACAACAGTACCACGACCGGCAATGGAGAAAACGTCTTCGATAGGCATAAGGAATGGCTTATCAATTTCACGCTCAGGCTCAGGAATTGAGTTGTCACAAGCGTCCAAAAGCTCAAGAATGCACTTAGCTTCTTCGGAATCAGGGTTGTCTGTTTCCAAAGCTTTCAAGGCAGAACCACGAATAATGGGCACATCGTCGCCTGGGAAGTCATAAGTAGAAAGAAGATCACGAACTTCCATTTCTACCAATTCTAAGAGCTCTTCGTCGTCAACAAGGTCACACTTGTTCAAGAACACAACAAGATAAGGTACGCCAACTTGGCGAGCAAGCAAAATGTGCTCACGAGTTTGTGGCATAGGACCGTCAGTTGCTGCAACTACGATGATACCACCGTCCATTTGTGCTGCGCCTGTAATCATGTTTTTGATATAGTCGGCGTGGCCTGGGCAGTCTACGTGCGCATAATGGCGCTTTTCGGTTTCATACTCAACGTGTGCGGTAGCAATGGTAATGCCGCGTTCTTTTTCTTCAGGAGCCTTGTCAATTTCATCGTAAGACGTAAAAGTTCCTGTACCCTTAAGACCTGCAATCTTGGTAATAGCAGCGGTAAGAGTGGTCTTGCCATGGTCAATGTGTCCAATGGTTCCTATGTTTACGTGTGGCTTTGAGCGTTCAAATTTTTGCTTGCCCATAAAAATCTCCCTGGGAGTAAATTTTGTTGCGGTTATTGGTAATGTTTTTATACCTGCAATGCCCGCATTCAGTCCCTGAACACGCAGGGAGGGGTGCATCGGCAGGAGGTTAACTTTGGAAGAGGAAGGCAGGATTGGAGCGGGAAACGGGATTCGAACCCGCAACCCTCAGCTTGG
>CAYJJP010000130.1:0-6304 GCA_964370525.1 uncultured Desulfovibrionaceae bacterium
CAAGCCATATGGCCCAATAATCTTCTTTTTTCCATAAATCTGACCATGATGATTGTGCTCTATCCACAACTACATCAGTGTTAACCTGAGACATAACTCCTCCAAGCATTTAAAATTTAAGCAAATGTTCTGTATAAGAAAAATTGCAAAAATACTTAAGCGACACTGTGCACGTTTTTATGAAATTTAGCAAGTTCTTTTTTGCACAAAAAGACCTGCATAGCCTACCACTTTATTGGCGTCACCTCCTTTTTCATAAGAAGTTGTGTGTGTTACCAGCTCACATTCTTGTGCACCCAAAACCTTACAGGCATAGAGTGCTATGATGGAAGGATAGACACCACACATGGAAATCTTGTTTTGATGCACCACGTTATATAATTTTACAGGGTCAAATTCCAAGAGAGCTTCAAGAGCAAGGTTGTCCAGCTCTAAAGTGCGTTCGTGGTCGGAAAAATGGTGCATATCTGAGCTTACAATAATGCCGATTTCTTGCCCATTATCTCGAAATTTTTTGATAATTTCACCTAATGCAAGGCCGGCCTTTTGTAATAAATAAAAGTCCCCTGTGCCTACAGCTATGGGGAGCATGTGAAAATTTGGTATAAACTTTTGCAAAAATGGCAGGATGACTTCAATGGAGTGCTCACGCGCATGAGCATCCGTGTTTATTTCAAAGGGGATATCGCCATTAAGGCATTGCAAGACATGTTCTGCCAGTTCCTCATCAAGAGCCACAGTTCCAAGGGGTGTTTGCCATGCTCCGGAGATTTTACCATTTTCTTGTGCATTGCCCCATACGGAAAGTGGCCTGCCAAGTCCGGTGTGGTTGGGGCACAAAATAATGAGCCGTTTTGGCAAGCGAACCCTTGCAAGCGTTTGTGCAATGATATGTCCACAAAAAAAATGCCCAGCATGCGGTAATAAAACCATCTGAGCGTTAATCGGTGCATAGTTCGCCGGCTGTGCAGCTTTGAAGCTTTGCTCAATGTATGAATTGAGTGTTTGAGCGTTGCCGTCATAAAAAGAGCCGGCAACGTGTGGTGAACGTACAAGCATATTTTCTCCTCAAAAGTTTTGACACCGGCGCTAAGCATATCTTCAATAATATTATATAAAAAACTTTCATAGCAACAGGAATTGCAAAAAAGCTTACTTATTGTAAGGTATACTCTATAGCTTTTTAGTGGGAGCTGAATCTATTTTTTGTAATAGTATTATAGATAATAACGCTTGTAAATACTTTATTTTAAGAAAATGTGCAGCAGTCATTGTTTTGAGTTTGCCATTTTTTACAAAAAACTGTGTAGAAATGGTTTTAATTCTGATGCTTTTTTAAATTTATTTTTTCCCTTGACATATTTCAAATAGTGTTGAATTGTTGTTCTATGGAAACGAAACACGCCAGTAAGCTTTTTGAAGCTCTTTCTTCTGAATATCGCCTAGATATTTTTCGCCTCTTGGTAAAGAGTGCGCCGCAAGGTCTTGTGGCCGGAGAAATATCGCAAGTCTTGGATATTCCATCAACAAATCTATCTTTTCACTTAAAAGCCATTGTGCAAAGTGGTTTGGCAAATGTGGAGAGGGAAGGGCGTTATATGCGATATAAAGCTAATATTACCCTCATGTTAGATGTGGTGAGTTTTTTGACGGAAAAATGTTGTGATAATGATCCGGGTGAGTGTCGCAGGTTGCGTGCAGCCTCTCAAATCAAGCATGGATTATTGCCGGAACGCCCTGATAAAACAGGCTAAAATATATTTGTTTTTTTTGCAATATTATATCAACTCTTCAACAATTATACAACTATCAAAGGGAAGATCATGGATGCGTCAAGTGTGAGCAAAAATAATTGGAATACAAAATACTTAGGCAGCATTGCGCTAATAACTGCCGTTTGGTGGTTGATATATTTAAATATTGAGCCTGTGAGCTTCAGTCTTGTGCAAGGCTTGGGCTTGGATACAAATAAACACTTGGGTGCATCCTTACAGTTTTTTCTATACGATACCGTAAAAATACTTATGCTATTGGTGTCGCTCATTTACATATTGGCATGTTTGCGGGCTTCACTCAATGTGGAAAAAGTGCGTGACTATCTCGCCGGTAAGGGGCGTGGCGTTGGCTATATTTTAGGATCTATATTTGGTTCTATCACGCCTTTTTGTTCCTGCTCAAGCATTCCGCTCTTTCTTGGCTTTACCATGGCGCGCATTCCCATAGGCATAACCATGTCTTTTCTCATAACTTCACCGCTCATTAATGAAATTGCCATTGTGGTGTTGTGGGGATTGCTTGGCTGGAAAATGACGCTGGTCTATGTGGCGGTGGGCATGTCAGCCGGGATTCTTGGCGGCCTTTTTATGGATAGCATTAAGGCTGAACGTTGGCTCCAGCCCTTTGTGAAAGAGGCTGCGGAAAAGGCGCCGGTGCATGTGCCGCAAGCCGGTGAGGATGAAAAGAAGCTCACTTTGCGTGACAGGCATGACTTTGCCTACCAAGAAACTGTCACCATTTTCAAACGAGTATGGAAGTGGGTGTTCATTGGTGTTGGTCTTGGGGCGGCCTTGCATGGCTATGTACCGGACGATTGGTTTGCCGAAAATTTGGGAGCAGGGCAGTGGTGGACAGTGCCGGCCTCTGTGCTCGTGGGTATTCCGCTCTATTCAAGCGTTACGGGTATCATCCCCATTATGCAAAGTTTGCTCGTAAAAGGACTTCCCATCGGGACGACCTTGGCCTTTTGTATGAGTTCTGTGGCAGCGTCCTTGCCTGAACTTATGCTTTTACGCCAAATAATGACGTGGAAATTGCAAGCGGCCTTTTTGTGCTACTTGTGGGTCATGTTTACTCTTGTAGGTTGGATTCTCAATTATGTGGGTAACTACATTTAACAGCAATAAGGTTATGTAGTACAATAAAATAAAATTATAAAAATGTTAGCATCTAAAACAGAGCAATATTATGCAAACAAAATATTCAAAATTCATAGAAAAAATAATTGATGGGTATACTCACAACGATTATATTGAATCTAAAAATATTGCTTTATTATTGTCTACTGAATTTCAAATAGACTATGCTCATTCAAGAAAAAGAGTTGCAACACATTTAAAAAGACTGTCTGATAAAAATAAAATTAAAAGAATTACTAAAGGTGTTTATGTTAAGCCCTTTGATGGTTTATTTGGGCGAGCATATAAAACATTAACTCATTTTCTTGAAAAATCTTTATTGATTGATAGTAAAGAACAAAGAATAGGTTATGTTTCCGGAGAAGATTTTAGACGCTCTATTGGAATAATTGATTTAGTAGCTAGTAAAAGAGAAATAACGTCAAATAAATATAAAACGAAAATTGATAATAATGAAAATATATTTTTATACAAACCTGTAATCTTGATTACAGAAAAAAACTATCGGTATTTGCAGTTTATTGACGCTGTAAGAGATATTGCGAAAGGTTGCTTTGTTAATTGCGACAATACAAACATTTTGTTAAAAAAACACATAAGCAATTTTAATTTAGACGAAGCAAAACTTATTGAATATACAAAAAAATATTATGATGAAAAAACTTTAGATTACATTAAAACAATAGTTTTTTAATTTTAGAGATGCTATCCACGATTGCTCAAAAAATGAAAAAAAGTCAATTATGTGGGTCATTACATTTAACACTATAAAATATGGAGAATAATCATGGAAATTAAAGTTTTTGGGCCTGGTTGTGCCAAGTGTCACGAAGTAGAAAAATTAGTGCGTGAAGTTGTTGCCGCCAGAGGCTGCGACACAACGGTGACCAAGGTTAGCGATCTTAAAGAAATGATGGCGGCCGGCATTATGAGCACTCCGGCGGTTATGTTTGACGGTCAAATTAAGAGCCTTGGTAAAGTTCCGAGCAAGACAGAAATTGCCTCTTGGTTTGAGGGCGGCGGCGAACCTCTTTTTGGAGATTCGTCAAAAAGCTGCGGTTGCTCTTGTAAAAAATAATATAGCAATTATGAAAGCTTGCTATAATTGAAAGGATTTGAAATATGGAACAGCAATCAACACTGCAAAAATTATCGTTCATGGATCGCTACCTTACTTTGTGGATTTTCCTTGCCATGGGCATTGGCGTTGGGCTTGGCTGGCTCATACCGGGCGTGAAAGATGTTATTAACTTTTTTCAAGTGGGTACCACCAATATTCCCATTGCCATCGGACTGATAGTTATGATGTATCCGCCGCTGGCTAAGGTAAAATACGAAGAACTTGGGCAAGTATTCAGGAATAAAAAAATCCTCTTGCTCTCCTTGGTGCAAAACTGGGTTATTGGACCTATCCTCATGTTTTGCTTAGCAATGATTTTCTTGGCGGATAATAACTCATACTTTGTGGGCTTAATTCTCATCGGGCTTGCACGTTGCATTGCCATGGTCATTTTGTGGAATGATTTAGCCGGCGGCGACAGAGAATATTGCGCAGGGCTTGTGGCTTTTAACTCAGTGTTCCAAGTGCTGTTCTTTTCTGTATATGCATTTGTTTTTATATCCGTTTTGCCAACGTGGTTTGGTTTTGACACCACAAATGCCGACATAGGCCAGAAAATAGGTATGGGTCAAATTGCCGAAAGCGTCTTAATTTACCTTGGTATTCCTTTCTTTGCCGGCATGATTTCCCGCTTGTATGGCGTAAAAGTCAAGGGCGTTGAGTGGTACGATACGGTATTTTTACCAAAAGTAGGGCCGTGGGCTTTGCGTGCATTGCTCTTCACCATTGTTATTATGTTCTGCCTCAAAGGCGATAAAATTGTGGAACTGCCCATGGACGTTATCCAAGTGGCTATTCCGCTCTTGATATACTTTGTTGTAATGTTCGTTGTTTCCTTCTTTCTTTCGTACAAAATGGGCGCAACCTACGAACAATCCGCAACCCTATCCTTTACAGCGGCTTCCAACAATTTTGAATTGGCTATTGCCGTGGCCATTGCTGTTTTTGGCTTGCATTCCGGAGAAGCCTTTGTGGCTGTCATTGGCCCCTTGGTGGAAGTTCCGGTGCTCATAGCGCTGGTTAATCTATCGTTATGGTTTAAGAAACGCTTTTATGCGTAATAGCGTGTATTCCCGTCACTTCATGTCACAATCCGAGAGGGCGGTGGCATGAGGTTGACGGAGGTTTTTTGTACTACAATAAATAACACTTGTTTTAAAGTGCTAAGGAGAATTTCAAAAATGCGTTTATTATCGTTGAGTATAGTGCTGTTACTTTTTGCCGTTATGAGTTCTTTTTCGCCTTCGTCCACATGGGCACAAGCGGAAGAACTTCCACGCAAAAACACCGTGACCATGATTGACCTTGGAGCCAAAGCGTGTGTTCCTTGCAAAATGATGGCGCCCATCTTGGAAAAGCTCACCACAGAATATAAGGGAAAAGCCGATGTTGTTTTCATCGACGTGTGGGAAAATCCGGCAGCAGCCAAGAAGTATGGCATTAGAGCCATCCCAACTCAAATTTTTTATGATAAAAATGGTAAGGAAGTGGATCGACATGTGGGTTTTTTAGATGAAAAAAGCATTCGCACTTCCCTTGACAAATTGCTTGCCCAATAAAACATAATCATGCTCGATTCATTTTTTATCACCATAAATGCTTGGATGCTTGGCAATATTGCCATTGCAGCCTTGGGATGCTTTCTTTGGGGCATTGTCAGTGTGCTTTTCAGCCCTTGCCATTTAGCCTCCATACCGCTCATGGTTGGCTATGTGGCAGGGCAGGGGAAGCTTGTGGAAGGTAGGCAAGCTGCCGGTTATGCCTTGCTTTTTAGCCTTGGACTGTTCGTGTCCATCGCCATTGTTGGGATTGTTTGCACCTTGCTTGGGCGTATGCTTGGGGATATTTCGCCGTATGTAAGTATACCCATTGGCATTATATTCATATTACTGGGGCTTAGCCTTGCAGGTTTCAAAAGCATTACCTTGCCTTCCGGTAGTATGTCACGCTTTCAAATGCGTGGACATCTAGGCGCATTCTTGCTCGGGCTTGGCTATGGCATTCTTTCGGGCGCTTGCACCTTTGGCTTCATTGCGCCGATTTTAGCCATGGTAACGGTACAAGGCGAAGTGCTTAAAGGTATGACGCTTATTCTTTTCTTTGCACTTGGACATTGTTTGCCTATTATGCTTGCCGGATGCTCGGCGGCTTTTGCGCAAAAACTTTTAGCAGGAAAGAGTATGCAAAATGCCACGCTCTGGGTGAGGCGTTTGGCCGGTGCTTTGGTGGCACTTATTGGAGTTTATTTCGTTTTCTATCCATTTCTTGG
>CAYJJP010000131.1:0-6261 GCA_964370525.1 uncultured Desulfovibrionaceae bacterium
TGCTGCTGAATTGACGATAGATACAAATGACTTTAACAGTGCTTTCACAGGTGCTAGCTTGGCTGGTACTGCTGATCCTGGTTCAACTGTTAATGCCGGCGCAATCGTAGGTGGTGGTGCTGTCACGCTTGGTAGTGATGGTGCTACCCCAGCTACAAGAGTACACCTCACCCTTGGTGGGCTGCATAATGGTGGCGTTTTTACCTACAGCGATCAAGCTATCACCTTAACAGGCGGCTCCACGCTTACTCTTGGTAACAGTGCTGCATTACTGCCGCTTGAGGATGTTCAAATTGCTGATGTGATTGTCGGCGCTGGCAGCACAGTTAATATTGTGAGAAATAGGAGTACAAGTGGAACTAGCGTAATAAACCTAACTGCGGCTGATTCTACCTTAAATGTAAAGGGCACTGACGGTGCGCCGGTATCACATACTCTACAAAACCATACCAGCCTGGGCGCCTTTGAAGGTGCTGCCAACGTGAGCGGTGCAGCCACAGGTACCGGTACTCTTAATTTTTCAGCTGCTTCAACGTTTACAACAACACAATTTGGTGACACTGCAGATACTGATGGAAAAATCAACGTTGGTGCAAATGGTATCGTGAACTTTGGAGCCGGTCTTACGCTTACTGGCGGCAATGCAAATGACCTAGCCATAGATGGTGACGGTACCATTAATGTTGCTGGAAACTTAGGTCTTGATAGCGCCACTACTGTCACTTCCGGTAACATTGGCTTGGTCGATACTTCGGGATTAATTGGTAATCTTACTTATAACGCTGATGGTAAGGTCACCATTGGTGGAGCTATTGGAGGTAAAGAAACTACAACCTTAAGTACTAGTGCTAGTCTTACTATAAGCAAGGGTACCTTGTCCATTGCTGCAGGCGATGAGCTAGACGGTGCCGATGGTGGTGGTGGTGCTGGTGCAATCGTATTAGATTCCGGTGCCAAATTAGAAATTGCTTCAGGTGGTAGCATTGATCTTACCAATGTAAGTGCATTTACTGTTGACCTCAGTCAAGTGGGTGTATTGGCTGAAGATAAAACTTTTACTAGGAAAGACGCGCTTACTGATGCTTCCATCGTTGAAGGTTCTAATGCTTTTATTACCTTACGCTTAGATGAAAAGTTAGACGTAACTGCAGCTCAATACGGCAAGCTCCGCACAGAAATTAGCACAGAGCTTTTTGGCGCAGTTAGCGCTATAGATAAACTCAGCATTGCCGGACTTAATCTTACTGACCAAAGCCTGACAAAGATAGGTGTGGCTGGCTTCAGCGATGCTAATGTAACAATCGCTGGTGGTAACTTAGCTCTTAAAACTGCTACGGGTAATGCAGGTGCTTTGGAGGATGCTCAAGATGCTGTAGTTAAAGTTGCAGGGCTTACCGGAACTGAGAAAAGCGTAATTGAGGGTACTACTAAAGACGGCACCATCCTTAACCTCTCCGGTGCCGGTGGTGTAGCTCTAAGCGAAGGCAGCATTGAAGTTAAGGTCGGTACCTTAAATCTTGGTGTTGATGAGAACGATGTTCGAACCGAAGGCGGTATTGTACAAGGAAACCTTTCAGTTACTGATGCTAGTGGTTTAATTAATGTAAAAGGCAATGAAGTCACTGTTAAAGGTGAAACCACAATTTCCGGTGGTGCGTTTAATGTTACTGGCAAATTTATCGCTGAAGGTGACGTAACTGTAAGTGGCGGTGCATTTAATGTAGGTAACACCACACTTACCAATTTGACTATCAACAAAGCTGAAGGTGCGGTAGAAGGCGGTGTTGTAGATGTTAACAGTGCTTATTTTCAAGCTGAAAACGTAACTGTTGCAGCTGATGGTACATTGAATGTAACTGCGAACAATACATATTCCGAAGGTGGCACCGGTATCAACAACTTAACCCTTGATACCGGAAGTGTATCTAATTTTGCTGATGGTACGACCCTAACCGTCAATAGTGCTACAATAAATACAGCGACTGTTGACTTAAGTGTTGATGATGCTGACAGTGCCATCCTCAAAGGTAGCACAGTTAAATTAGCAGAAAATACCACCATTGCTCAGGGTACCATCGAAGTTACCAAAACCTTGACCACTGCCGGCAATGTTACCATTAATGGCGAGTATGCCGCCTTAACTCTTGGTGGTGAGGTGAGCCACACAGCTACCGGAAACATTGCTGTAACTAAGGGTACTCTTAAATTGGATGACGGTGCATCCCTCACTGTTACCGGAGATAATGTTCTTTCTGCCGTAAATGGTGTTGGCACAATAACTTTAGGCGCAAATACAAACCTTACTCTTGACCTTGATAATATTGGTGCTATTGATGATGTTAATGAATTTACTGCTAGTTTTGATGACTTAGCAATTGGCACCGTGGACGTAGGTGAGGTCAATAGCATTTTCACTGTGACGAATTTAAATTTAAACGGTGAATTGACAGAAGATCAATTTAAGGCCATGAAAACAGCTGTAGCAGAGAGCGATTTCTTTGATGGCGGCTCATTCCTCGGCACCGTTGTTCTTGACGGTGTAGTGGTTGATGCCGAAACCCTTTCCGGTGTTAACTCTGCGTGGAATAAGCCTAACGCTAGCCTGGGCGCCGGTAACTTAACCCATCAAGGTGATAGAACCATTATTTCGCATATAACCGGCGATGCTGCATCCTCTGTTGGAAATGGCGCGGACTTAACCCTCACCGGTATTAAAGCAACTGACGGTGTTCTAAGTACATCTGATGCTACTATGATCGTAGCAGGCGGTGGTAAGCTGACTCTTGGTCATAATGATGGTACATTAAAAAGCCCGGATGAAACCTTCTATGATCAGAACATCACTGTTTCACGCGATGGTTCGTTAACCGTTGAGCACACTGACCTGCTTATGGCCGGAAGTGGTGATACAACCGCTGATAAAACTATTACTTTAGATGCCGATGGTGTTCTTAATGTTCAAAATGGCGGTTCTTTAACTACTTTATTAAACGTTGACGCTGGTTCCCATGTCAACATTGGTACCACAGGTACCGGTACTTTGAATGTTGAAGGTAACCTTACGGTAGCTAACGCTACTGCCTTTGGCGCCAAAAGTGGTAATAGACTTTACAACATCGGAGCCGGCGGTACATTGAACGTAAAAGGCGCTGTGGAAGTTGACGCCGGCGGTGTAATTAACCATGCAGGTACTATAAAGGGAGAATCATTTGCCTTTGGTGATGGTGAAAGTACGCTCACAGGCGGTAATATTACGCTGGAGCACAACGATAATTCTAGAATAACCGGTGCTCTCACCGTTGACAATGCTACAAGTATTGTTGCTATTAATGCTATTAACGGTCAAAATCATCAAACCGTAGCTACCAACGCACTTACTTTCAACAAGGGTACTCTTGATATTCAAGCCGGTACGCTTGACGCCGGTGCTGAAATTTATTTAGGCACTGAAGCCGGTTTGAAGATGGCTGACGGAACTAAGCTTGACATCAGCGATCAAAAACTCACAGCCAATGCCATGATTGCAGGCGCAACTTCAGCTCCGGCCGGCTTGGGTACCATCACTATTGATGCCAACGCAGCTTCTTTTGCAACTGCCGAAAATATAGATCTTGACGGTAATGCGATCACTGAGCTTGTCATTAATACAGGTGTAGCCGGTCAGTTTATTACTAACTACGTTGATTTTGTAGCTGAAGTTAATAAAGACCTTTTTGGTGATACAACGGCTGTGGAAGATGATAATATCACCATTGAAGGTTTAAGCGAATACCAAACCTTAACTACTATTAGTGCGCCTACAAATACTCCCTACAATATCATTGCTGCCGGCGAATATACACATGACGGAGTCAGTGTTTTCGCGGGAATCGTTGCCACCAATGATGCAACACCGGTGAAAGACAGCACTATCAACACTGACAGTGAAATATACTTCACAGGTAATAACGGTACTGATTTGAGCGTTGGTTCTCTTACTGTAGAAAAAGGTACTGTGGGTCTTGGTGTTGATGAAACTAAAGACTTTGATAGTGGCGAAGGCGGGACTTTGAATGGCAACCTCACCGTCGGTGACGGAACTGGTAATGATGTAACAGTCATCACCGGTGGTACCAAGGGTGTTACCGTAACCGGAACGACCACCGTAAATATCGATGGTAGTTTAAACATCAAAAACACATTTACTTCTAAAGCTATTGACCTTAAAGATGGTACTTTTGATGCAGCTACAAAAACTGATGGCTATAGTGTAACAACAGATACCTTAACCATTGGCGATGACTTTGACATGGCTGACTTCACCGTTGGCCAAGGTGTTACTGTGAAAGCAGCTAACAATGTAACCCTTGGCGGAGCTCTTGACTTTAGTGGTGTTGGTGATGATGATGCCGGAGGTGCCCTTGAAGTTGCCGGCCTAACCTTAGATAAAGATACAACTATTATTGATGGTGCGACAAAAACCACCGACGGTGTAACTGATGCTGGTCACACCCTCACTGTTGGAAATGAGGGTACCTTAGAAGTTGCCGGCGGTACATGGAAGGCCACAGCTGCACCTGCTTCAGGTGGCACCGGTGCTGATTTAACTTTAGAAGATGACGGTAAGCTTGTCCTTGGTGCTACTGCAGCGGTAGACTTATCAGATGTAGACTTCACGACAGCAGCAAATTCTACCTTAGAGTCAGCAATCGGAAGTACGTTGACAGTTTCTGGTGCTACCATTGGTTCTGATGCGAAAGGTGAGGTGACTGAAGCCAATGCTACTGTAAACGCTGGCACGATTGTTGATAATTTATTAGGTGAAGTAGTCATCACCGGTTTTGAAGATGCTTTAACCTTTGATTTTAGCGATGATGATCAACAAACTGCATACACAGCTCTTAGTGACGCTGCCATCGATGCTTTTGGTACCGGCGGAACCATAAGCTTTGGCGGTGTTTATTTCAGAAATACTACAAGCTTAGGGCTAAATGAGGTAGCTGCGAATAACTTGCAAGGCCTTCAGTACTCACAAGTCAGTATTGGTACCGGTGTAGTTGATGGTCCTGCCAAAGTCGGGCAGGTTGTTATTCCTGCAGATTCAACTGTTACTAAGATTACGCAGACTAAGGGTGAAGATGGCGAACTCGTGATTTACGGTTTTGTAGGTACTACTGCAGTGACGGATCTTGTTGTAGATGTCGAGGGTAATAGTAAAACTGTAGATATTGAAGGCGTAAATAAGGTAGTTCTTGGTAATATTAGCCATGATACCAATTTTGAAGGAAGTGTTACTGCCGGAGAAAGCTTGAACTTATCTAGGGTGACCATTGGTGGGGACATTACCCTTACCGCTGGTGTTGCAGAGTTGGGTAGCGTTACCAATAAAAAAACAGTAACGTTGAATACTATAGGAGATGTTAAATCTACGCTTTATGGTGCAAATTCCTTTAATAACTTGGTAATTAATGGAACTACAGGTGCTGTTCAAGCTGAAAATAGTACACTTACTGTTTCAAATACGATGACTTTAGATGAGGGTACCAATTACATTGCAGCCGGTGGTGCAATCATAAATGTTGAAAAGATTGTATCAGCAGGTAATCAAAATATTGCCCTTGGTACCAGTGGTGATACGCAAGCTGTTAAAGCAGTGTTTAAGAACGTAGATGGTGGCGGTTCTAACTATATAGCCGACCCTTCATGGTCTAATAATCAAGTAATTGGTAATGCTTCCGGTGTTGCCATTGATAACTTTACTAACAATGTCATTGATGCAAAACTCATAGCCGGTCAAAACGCTTACTTCGCATTAGGTTTTGACAATTATGCAGCTGCAGAGAGCTTGTTTGAAAAATCCGGCCTTGTATGGGGTGAAACTTCAATTACCTCTGCTCTCTTCATAGATAAGAAACAAACTTTAAGCGATACTGAAGGCGGAGTGTATGTTGACGGTACTGTTGTAGCTGCCACTGCTGAGCAAGCGGCTGCTTATATTAAAGCTAATCCTGGAAGCTCAGTAGCAGAAGGCGAACCGGTTCGCGTCAGTAACGGAGCTATCACAGAAACTGTTCCCGTGGATGCTAATTCCGCTACTTTCCAAGCTAACTCCTTGCTCATTATCGATGCCAGTGATTCCGGTATTGATATGCAAACAGGCGCTGCAGCTTTGACAGGTGGTGGTACTAGGACTGCGAAATTGTATGTACATAATGACCCGAAAGATAACGCTAAAATCCACATAGTTGGCGGTCAAGCCGGTAAGTTGAAAGTGCTTGATAA
>CAYJJP010000132.1:0-6253 GCA_964370525.1 uncultured Desulfovibrionaceae bacterium
CATAAGCTATTGTTTTTCTAAAGTGCTCTTAAAACTGAGCACATGCGGCATTTCTTCCTTGGTCATTACAGCTTCAAACGTGCCTACTATTTTGACTTTCTCAAAGCCGGAGGCAATACTTCCTTGTAGATAGGCTTTACCGTTTCTGATTTCAACCTTGTCTACAGATTTTACATACATAGCATTTTTAAGTAAAGTTGGTTGCTTGAAATAGAAATCGGTGCCATTGAAATAGTAGGCCGGCATATCTTTGACAGGTGCCGGAGAAAGATTGCTCAGTTTGTTTAATTGAACTTTTAAGGTGTCTTTTAAAGTTTCTTGAACTCTTTTGCCTGAAACCATAAAGGCTCCGTGTTTACAATTATCTCCTGTGCAGGCTACTATGTCCGGTGTTTCTGCGTCATATATATGTTGTGTGTTCCACATCCAAGTAATGGCAAAATGTACCAATAAATAACTGTCCTTCGATTGTTTGTATCGCTCAAGGTCAAAATCTGTGTTTCCTGTTTGCAAAAAGCCGTCAAGATGCTGTAGATACTCATAATAAATAGCTGACTCATCAGCCATAGCTTTTTGAATGTTGCAAGCGAAAACAAAAAGCATACACGAAAGCAATAGTGTAGAAATAAAACGCATAATATCTCCTTTTATCGTTATGTATTTTTTGCAAATATACTGATTAATAAACTATGGGCGAAGCAATGATTTCATGTGGTCATAGGCCTTGCCCGTTGCCATTCGCCCTCGTGATGTACGCTTTAAAAATCCACATTGAATAAGGTATGGTTCGTAAATATCTTCAATGGTGCGAACTTCTTCTGAGCACGCAACAGCAAGGGTTTTAATACCCACCGGACCGCCATCATATATTTTAATGATAACTTCCAAAAGTTTTCTATCCATATGGTCAAGCCCGTGCGTATCCACATCCATACGCTGCATGGCAGCAGCAGCTTGGGGTTCGGTGATGATGTTTTCTCCTTGAACCAAGGCAAAATCTCGAACCCTGCGCAACAGCCTATTGGCGATGCGAGGAGTCCCTCTAGCTCGGCGGCCGATCTCCAATGCTCCATCAGGTGTGATGGAAATGCCTAAAATTTTAGCAGTTCGTGTCACTATGCGGGCAAGCTCCGCAGGATTGTAAAATTCCAAACGAGCAACTATACCAAAACGATCACGCAATGGCGATGAGAGCATGCCCATGCGAGTTGTGGCGCCAACCAAGGTAAAGGGCTCCAGCTCGATTTTGACAGTGCGTGCCGCCGGGCCTTGGCCGATAATCAAGTCAAGCTTAAAATCTTCCATAGCAGGATAGAGAACTTCCTCCACTGTAATGGGCATACGATGTATTTCGTCTATAAAAAGAAGATCATGCTTGCCAAGGTTGGTCAGAATTGCTGCCAAATCGCCACTACGCTCAAGCACCGGCCCGGACGTACAGACGATATTAACGCCTAATTCCGAAGCAATAATTTGCGCAAGTGTGGTTTTGCCAAGTCCGGGATTTCCACAGAAAAGCGTGTGGTCAAGCGCCTTTGCTCGTTCTTTGGCAGCGTTAAGATAAACACGCATATTGGCTCGCAATTCATCTTGTCCGATGAAGTCGTCAAGCGAGCGAGGGCGCACACATTCATCCCCTCCATTGTCTTGAGTAGTTTCCGCTAAGAGGGAAGAGGTTAAAACAGTTTCCTTTGAAGCAGGCTGTTCGTGATAATTATGTGTGGGCTTGTGTGCATCTGTCATTATTTATAGTCCTATTTACTTTTTGCTAAAGCCTTAAGTGTGGCACGCAGAGCGGCTGAAACATCAAGGTCAGGCTCTTCTTGTAAAATTTGTTTAACCAGCGGCGCAGCCTCCTCTTCGGCATAGCCAAGGTTGGAAAGTCCGTCCAGTACATCTCGCAATACAGAACCAACAGAAGGAGCAACTCCGGCTGAAGTTGGGAGGCTATCAACCTTTAATTTATATTTTAACTCAAGGAAAATATGCTGACCGGTTTTCTTTCCAATGCCTGATACTCGTGTGAGTGACAGCATGTCATCTTCAAAAACTAATTTACGCAAATCATCAGGGCGAAACATGGATAATATGGCAAGAGCTGTGCGCGCGCCTACTTTAGAAATGCTCACCAGAATTTCAAAAGTCTGTCTTTCGTCAAATGTTTCAAATCCATAAAGTTCTTGTGAATCTTCTCGAACTTGAAACGAAGTGTAAAAAGATATCCATTCGCCTTGTTTGGGTAAGCGACTCAAGGTGTGGCTTGGTAAGGCAATGGCATATCCAACGCCGCTTTCTGTCATGAGAATACAAGAATTTCCCCAAGTATCACCAATACGCCCTTCAATCCGTGCTATCATAATAATTATACCTGTGGCTGTTACTGCTGTCAGTTTTAGTTTTTTGTAAGTTTGTAATGAAATATTTTCCGTGAATAGAAGCTAGCTTGCTAAAGCCGTATGGGTCAAGCTTTAATTGTGATTTAAGAACTCTGCACTTTTATTTTAATGTGTTACTGTCTTCAAGTGTGTATCTATAATTATTTGATAAGTAAGTTTTTTTAACTGTCTGAAATAGAGCTATAACACTGTAATTTTACTTGACGATGAAGTATACTCTTCCGCTTAGTCAGTCAAAAAACTCCCTCTTGGAGAAATAGATTTTGCTCAAGGGAATGTTGCTCAAAGTTCACAGTGTGCCTTTACGATAAATGCTAAGGGGCGTTGCCATAAGAAAGGGAAGCATTTTTATGAATGCTTCCCTTTTGAAAATTTATAAATTAGAGAGTTTAGAAAAAGAATTGGAATAAATAACCGGCGCCGATGGCCATGGTCAGTACAACCACTAAGAAAGCAACAATAACAGGTGTTTTAAATATGGATTTCAAAAGTATAACTTCTGTTAAGCTCGCACCGCCACCACCAATAATCAGCGCCATCACGGGGCCAAGACCCATTCCCTTGCCAACAAGAACCTCGGACAAAGGAATCAAGGCTTCAACTCGAACATAAAGCGGTATGCCAATGACCGCCGCAACCGGCACTGCAAAAATGCCGTCACCACTGGCGTATTTTGCAATAAAATCTGAAGGAACAAAACCATAGATTATTGCACCCAGTGAGATACCCAATAGCAAATAAGGCAGGACATCCTTGAATTGACTGTAGCCATCTTGCAATGCCGCCTTGCATTTTTGTGAGAAGGTGTCGCCAATGGGCTTTGGGGCAGAGCCGCAGCATGAAGAAGATTGTGCTTGTGCATTTGGTTGCGTTGTTGCGGAATCGGTTGCGCAGCAAGCAGAAGCGGCAGGCTTTTCTTCTGTAGTAGCTGCCGGTGAACAACACGCACTGTCATTAGTGGCGAATGGTGTTAACTCAGGTTTTTTACTATCGCAACAAGAGCTTGTTGTAGCTTGCGTATTTTGTTGCGTTGTTGCGGAATCGGTTATTTCGTTTGATTGTAGAGGTTTAATGTCGATAGTCGCATTTTTAGCCGGCGTTTCGCAACAAGAAGCCGGCTTGCTGCTCAATTCACTTATAACATATGATTCAAAGCCCATGTGCTTTAAAACAATACCTGCCACAATGGATACCACAAGTGCGATAATAGTATAGGTTATGGTGACCTTAATTCCAAAGGTGACAACAAAAAGCCCTATTATAATCGGGTTTAATAGAGGTGAGGCAAATAAAAATGTAAGCGTTGGGCCAAAGCCGGCTTTAGCTCGTAGTAAGCCTCGAAGCATGGGTATGGTAGAGCAGGTGCAAAAAGGCGTTATGGCGCCAAGTCCGGCTGCTAAAATATATCCTCGACCTTTGCTTGCGCCAAGCAATTTTTGTATCTTGCTGTCAGAGATATATTGTTGTAAAAGAGATACACCGGCTGAGATAAGTATGAATAAAACTGATAATTCGACTCCTAAAAATAGGAACATGCCGAGGGCATCTTTAATTAATGGTAAGTAGGCTTCCATAGCTGACTCCTTGTCGTTTTTATATTTCTAGTATAATCGAAATTTGACAAGTGTCAAGTTCAAAAAAAGATAAAAAAGTAGAATTGTGGCAAGTATTTTAATTTTAAGAATTTTATGTGGTCGTTTTGACAGGATTGTGTCGCACAATTGTCGTATTTTTCATGGTTAATTACTGCTCATATTTTATTGAAGAGGTATTTATGCATTTAGACACTGCAGCTGCATTGCTCAAAGAATTGGGGCATAGTACACGTTTACGCATCTACAGAAGGCTGGTTACAGCCGGAACCGATGGCTTGAGTGTTGGTGAACTTCAACAAGAATTGGAGATACCCGGTTCCACTTTAAGTCATCATATTTCGGCTCTTTTGGCTGTTTCGCTCATAAAGCAAAGACGTGAAGGGCGAACTCTTTTTTGCACTGCTCAATATGCTACTCTACAGAATTTATTGTCTTTTCTTGCCGATGAATGCTGTTCGGGGAGTGACGGCGTTGCGATTCAAGACTCACAAGAGATTCAAATAAATCATTGGAAGCTGCATAACGAAAGATAAAAAAAGCACGACAAGTCATTGTCGTGCTTAAAATGTGTTATGTGCAAAAATATTATGTATTCAGTAGCTTGTCTTTCTTATTGCACATGGTGCGGACTGCATCGTCAAATTCATTTTGTAGAGTTTGCATAAGCTCGCGCACGCTCATAATGCGATCAATTTTCCACGCATTGCTTCCGCAAAAGGCAAATCCACGTTCTAAATTGCCACGCATGGCACTAATGAGCGCCATGGCGATGCAGTAGGGCGTCTTTTCTTGCTCGCAAGTATGTAGGCAGTGAAAAGCGCACTTAAACGGTTTTTGGTTACCGTCGCGCATATTTTTGATAAAGGCTCCGTCCAGTGCTCGCCCGGGCATGCCGACAGGACTTTTAATAATGGTAATATCTTCTTTTTTTGCAGCCACAAGAGCTTCTTTGAAGCGAATATTTGCATCACATTCGTGAGTAGCCGCAAAGCGTGTGCCTATTTGAACACCGGAGGCGCCAAGGTCAAGAATATTTTTGATATCAGCGCCGGAAAAGATGCCACCGCCGGCAATTACAGGAATGGCACGCCCGGCTTTGTCTTCGAGGCTTTTTGCCACGTTTACAAGTTCAGGCAGAAGTTTTTCTAAAGAAAATTCGGTTTTCTCTAAATCTTCTGCTTTATAACCCAAGTGTCCGCCGGCTTTTGGGCCTTCTAGTACAAAGGCGTCCGGAACGTAATTTGCTCGGCTAAGCCATTTTTTTGCTATAATAGAAGCAGCCCGTGCTGAGGAAACAATGGGCACTAATTTAGTACGAAATTCTTCTTTTTTCTGTTCGCAAACTTCGCGAAAAATTTTGGGCAATTCTAGGGGAAGGCCTGCGCCAGCAAAGATGAAGTCAGCACGGCTTTCTATGGATGCCTTGACCATCTCGGTAAATGTGGTTAGCGCAACCATTATATTAACACCCAGCAAACCCGAAGTGAGTTCACGTGCTTTTTGTATTTCTTGTTTTAAGGCACGTACATTGGCTTCTATGGGATTTTTGGCAATGTCCGGCTCTTTCATGCCAATCATAGCACCGGCTATAATTCCAATGCCACCCTCGTTAGCAACGGCTGAAGCTAAGCCGGAAAGTGAGATTCCAATACCCATGCCGCCTTGAATAATTGGCGTAGGTACTGTTACGTCACCAATATTTAGTTTTGGTAAGCTCATTTTGAATACTCCAAAAAATGTAAATGTATAAACAGTTGAAGATTATACATTGTAAAGCAAAATTGAGCAACACTTCTTTTTTGGGTAAAAGTATTTTCTATTGATGCGGAATGTAAAGAAATATTTTGTATAGGGGATAAAAAAATGCCCCTGGCAACAAAACCAACAATAAAAAATTGCCTGTTTTACTGGAGGAGCATTATATCAATGGCTTGAGGAAAAACTCTAGCCTTGACAAATTTGCCTAAAATTAGGCGGTGAATACATGGCTAGCGATGCCAGAAGCAAGAACCATGCCCCAAAATGTGAAAACAGCGTAAACAACTTTATAACTTTTCATAATATCCTCCGTGTCGCTGCTGAATTTATCATCTGACTTTGTAAGCTCTGTGACTCAACGACGAGTCAAAGATAGCACTACAAAAAAAATAGTCAATACAGTTTGCTATTTGTGAAAACAAACATTAGTACGGTCAATTTTCCTCTTAAAATGATGTCTTTGTGAAATGGCTGACAAATAGAAAATAAAAATTCTTATAAATT
>CAYJJP010000133.1:0-6200 GCA_964370525.1 uncultured Desulfovibrionaceae bacterium
GGGTCTGGGGGAAGGAAAACACTTTTTGGCGCTAGCAAAAGGGTTTTCTTTCCCCAGAAAAATAATTAATCAATATATCCTTAACGTTTGGAAATTCTAACACCCTTAGGCACTGTTGCTAATTGAGCGTCGGTAAAGCCATTATTTTTGGACACAATAAGTTCTTTGAGCGTCGGAAATTTTGCAAGGAATGCTAAATCTGTAATGCCCTTAGCTTTTAAGATGCTGATACTTTTTATGGCTGGCAAGTTGTCAATTTTTTCAAAATTCACCACTGTACAATCAATCACTTTCAAGCTGCTGAGTTTTGGAAGATCTTTCACAAAGGAAAGGTCCAGCGGCGCTTTATCCTTATTCATAGAAAGAAGGTCAATAGAGCTGAGCTGCTGAAGGCCGTGCACGTCAAAATTTTCAGCTGTTTTTCTCGACAGGTTTATTGATTTCAAATTGGGCATCTTTTGCAAAAAAGCATAGTTTGTGACAGGATTGTCTTTGTCATTATTTCTCAAAATAAATAAATCTTCTAGGTTACTAAGCTCGCCAATGGCTTCGAAATTTGTTATGCCCTTATTACCTTCAATTCTGAGGTATTTTAGTTTTTTTAGGGGCTTGAGGAAAGCAAGATCGCCCACGGGAGCTCGCATATTCCAAATGTGCAAAGCATTCAAATTCGGTGCATTTTTCAGCGGTGTATAATCGGAAACGTACTCAGAAAAAAAGTCAATTCTTTCAAGAGCCGGCATATCTTTCATCCAGTCAATGGACTTAAGCTCAGTCAATCCGCCCCAAAATCTTTTTGTTTGTTTTAATGTGCCAAGGGTTGAAAAATCTGCACCTTTCACGGCGTAGTACATGAGGCGCTTGATGCTAGGCAATTTTGCTAATGGACTAAAATCCTTAACTGTTGCACCATATAAATTAACGTCGCTTAGGCTGGGTATTTTGGCAAGAGCCGATATATCTCCAATTGTAGAATACTTAAGGTTAATAGTAATTAATTTAGGAAAGGCTGCAGCAACTATTTCTAAATTGGGGACATTTATATAATCCAAGGTTAGACTGGACAGCTTTGTTTGTGTAGGGAGCCCTTCAAGTGACGTAAGCCCTCTTGCGGTGAGCGAAATGGTTCTTAAATCATTTAATTTACTCATCCATTTTAAGTTTTGACCTTCGGCATTATAGGAAACAGTAAGCAATCTGAGCGATGTAAGATCGGCCAGCGGCGTGAGATCTTTCACTGATCTTATGTTAGAACTGAAGCGACTCAACTTTTTCAATGCAGCTACGGGTGCTATGCTGGTAACATTGTCACTGTTTATTTCTAGATTTTCCGCATCCGGAAAGGCTTGCACAAAGGCCACAACATCGGCATCTTGGACTTTAGAAAGTACAAATCTTGTTTTTGGGATTATGGCTGATTTTTCTGCTTGTTGCTTCTTTATGGCCTCAAGAGTTTCCGGAGTAATGGACTCAACAATGGTTGTTGAAGTCTTGCTTACTTTAAAGGAAGGGGCTGCCAAGGCTGAGGTTGACAAGAGTAAAATAATACCTAATGATGCTAAAATACGTTTAGTACTCATAAGAAAACTCCGTGGTTATAGGTTGTGTTATTTATTTGTCCAATATGCAAAGTTGAGTATTTACAGATACCCAGAGGCAATTATGCCTGAGTTACTACTTTTTTCTTATTTCTGCCGCGTAGATATAAAAGGACAATCAACACAGCAGCAATGCTCAAGAGGCTGATGCCCAGTATGGGTCTGAAGCGTATCCAAGCAATGGCGATGATAATAAAAGACCAAGCTACCCCCAAGAGCGAGGCTACAAGCCCGGCGCCGGCGCCAAAAATATCGCCAAGGAGAGGAACTATGCTGGCTATGGTTACGAGGGGAGCAATGATCATATTTAGCCCCATAACTACCATGACAATGCCTACGCCGCGTAAAATCCAAGTGAACATGCTATTGGCATCTTTAGCATCTTGGTACATAACATCTTGGCTGACAACGCCCATGGAGAGCTTATAAAATGTCTCACCATTGCTGGCTAGGAACTTTTCAAAGCTATTGCCATGCACACGTGCAAGAATGGACACATCGCCTTGTGGCTTGGCAGAGTAAGTAATGCGCATGTCGCCGATGTCCGGATCATGTGGTTCTTCGCCTAAGTAGAGAATATTTTGCCGCACATGCACGAGGGGTTCATCATCGGCGTCACGGCCGGAAAATAGGCTTTCTTCTAAGGCTTCGCCATCAATAACAGGTGTAAACTCTTCAGCTCCGCCTATGGAGTGGATAAGAAAATCAGGCAGAGTATAAGCACCAAAGTTCACATGCTCAGCTGTCCATGTTTTGGAAGTGACGTCGAGAATAAGTGTGTTATTGTGCCCTTGTGGTTTTTTGAAATTGGAAGAGTCCACAGGGGAACTTGTCCATTTTTTTGCATAAGTGTAGGTGGTGGTTTTTTCCACACTACCGTCAAGATTTTTAACTTCCTTGGTGGAGGAACTTTGCACCCATTGGTAGTACGATACGTGGCGAATGAGAGCGATGGCTGTGACATTGACGCCGGTAAGGGGGTCTTTGAGCACGTCCTTGGTTATGGCTTTACCGGTGGCATGTACCATTTTTTTGTTAAAAGAGGTATCAATGGTTTCGATACTTGGCAAGGACACAGTGGCTAATTGAGCTTCGTTGATGGCGTCACCTGTGCGCACGGCGCGACCTTCATTCCAGTACAAAAGTCCGGTGCCTGCTGCAAAAAGGATTAAGCCAAAAATGATGCCTTTAAAAGAATTTCCGATGCGTTGGCCAAAGCTGGTGGTAGTTACTTCGGTATAGCTATTTTCGTCTGACATACTTACCTCCCGATGCACGGTGTTAAAGTGATGAAGGATACATTGAAGCAGTAACGTGAAAAAACATCTTGCATAGAAGGTACTACTATTAAATTTTTTTTCCATCACCTTAGTGATGAATTTGCAAAAAAAAGATAAGTAGTTCTATTTATTAGCTCATCATTGTAATGAATTTTATATAACCTCACAGAAAGGACTTCTATTTTTTTGCTCTTTCTGCTATAAAGAAAGGGAGGTTAGCTCTTAAAGCTTTCGTTTTGAAACAAGAGTCCATATCATCTCTATCATCCGTATGATGAGACCCTTGTAGTAATTTTTGCACGATTAAGAGGGAATTATGCCAATAGCTTTGCAACATTCTTTTTGGAATATTTTGAGAAAAAAAGCCTTTCTTTGTAGCATTTTTTTGCTGTGCTTTCTGCTGGCAAGCTGTGAAGACTCCCCCTTAGCTCCCGAAAAATCTATTTCCTTGACCTTTTGGCATGTCTACGGAGCGCAAACCCATTCCCCCATGAATGAACTGGTGCGAGAATTTAACAGAACAGAAGGAAAAAAACACGGCATCATCATCAATGTGACTTCCGTTTCCAATTCTTCAGCCATTCACAAAACGCTGGTCGCCGCCGCTAAAAGAGAACCGGGGGCGGCTGTTTTGCCGGATTTATTTGCATGTTACCCCAAAACCTTACAAGCCATGGGGCCTGAGCAAGCGCTGGATTGGAAAAACTATTTTACGGAAGAAGAGCTTGCTGCTTTTGTGCCGCAATTTTTGGAGGAAGGCACGTTTAATGGGCAGTTGAAGATCTTTCCTTTGGCGAAATCTTCCAATATTTTATTTATCAATGCCGGTATTTTTGAAAAATTTGCAACAGAAACCGGACATAGCTATGCAGACTTATCTACCCTAGAAGGTTTTTTTGAAATTGCACACCAATACTATACTTGGTCCGGCGGTAAACCATTCTTTATGTATGATGAATGGGTACAATACCCCATGCTCAACGTACTTTCGCAAGGTGAAGCTTTCTTTGGTGATGATGATACGATTTTATGGAATACTCCGGCTTATAAAAAAGTCATGCGCCTCTTGGCTCGCGCTGCCATTCGTGGTGAGGTGTGCTTGATGAAGGGCTTTGCCACGGTACCCATTATGATTGGTGAGGCCATAGCGGGCATAGAGTCATCAGCTTCTGTTCTCTATTTTAAAAATGAAGTTACGCACAGCAACAATAAAAAAGTCCCCTTATACATCAAGAGCTTAGCCGAACCACGCCTCAAAGGGACAAAACGTATTGATATTCAGCGAGGTGGCGGACTTGGCGCCATAAAGTCTACACCCGAAAAAGAAAAAGCTGCAGCTATATTCTGTAAATGGCTTGTTTCTAAGGAAAACAATATAAATTTTGTGACACAAGGCGGATATATGCCCGTACGAAAAGCAGATTTTGTTGAATTAGAATCTGACTTTGTGCGAAAAAAGTTTCCACACGAACGCTATAATTCTTTGTATGATGCCATTATTACACTGAGAAAAGATTCAACTTTTATTCCGGCTCCTTCCTTTGAAGCTTATGGAGAAATAGAGCACCGTTTTTCCGCTGCCATTCGTGAAGTTTTTAGCAAAAATCGGCAGGCATGGCTAAATAAAGAAGATAGCCTTGAGAATCTTGTGGAGCAATCATTACAACAAATTCAAGAAAGAATAAGCAAGAAGTAAGGGATAGGTAATTCATGCAAAAGCCCTCTTTTTTATCTCAACTTTCTCCCTCGCAACAATACTCATTGCAAGGGCGGCTTCTGCTGTATTTTTCTTTACTTATTGTCATCGTGCTTATTTGTGTAATAGGTGTTTTCTTAGCATTTGATGTTGTCAATATAAAGCAAAGAAGCATCTCTAAAGCTCTGGATGACTATTTATCAACGTATGAAAAAAGCGTATCACAGCAATTTAGCAATTTAGCCGCCTATAGCTTGCAAATGAGCTCCTCCATAGGCAAAAGCATGGAAAAAACCTTCAAAGAAAAAGGAATTAATTTTAATAATCTGAAAAACAATGAAGAAGCTGTGGCTGATGTTCTGAAAAATCTCAATTCGAATTTAATGTCATCCTTATATATTTCTAAAGCTAGTGGCGTGTATGTTGTATTAGATACTACTGTAAACGCTGACTTACCTCATGCGGAAAACTCCCGAAGCGGTGTTTACTTTAAGATAATGAATATTTCTTCTCCCAATGATGCAAACCCCACTGTCTTTTTATTTCGCGGAGTGCCGCAAATAGCAGTGGAAAATGCTTTCGAATTACATAATAATTGGGATTTAGAATTTAATATTGGCTCATATGCCAATGTATTTGCAAAATTACGCAATTCTACCGACGATATTATCCCCGGTTCCTATACTCTCACCGTTCCACATCAATTTGAAAGCGCATGGGAAAAAGCCATTCTTTTTGGCGCTCCCATTGTAGGAAGCACAGGGCAATTTTATGGCGTATGTGGCTTTGAAATAAGTGAATTATTATACAAACTTTTACATACACACATTAAGCCGTCATTACAAGGTGTTACAGGGCTAGTAGCCACGCAAACTCTGGATACCAACGGCAATGCATCTGTCACTGTATATACCAATTTTTCACACGGAAACCCCTATTCATTTTTGACAGAACCAAAAGAATTTAGCATAACTCCTGGAAAATTTTACAATATATACTCAAATGGAACAGAAGAATTCATAGGGCGCAAAATTCCCATCCGAATTTACCCACAAGACCTTTTGGAAGAAAATACCCAGTGGAACGTGGTAGCCATGTTGCCTAAAGCCACAGTAGACAAGCTTATTTGGAGTCATTACGGCAACATAGCCTTCTTTATTGTGCTTTGTATTTTGATTGCTTTTGGCCTATCCTACTATTTTGCACGGCGCTATTCATCGCCCATAGTCGCCATATTAGCCGAAATTCAAAAAGGTAATAATACCAAAACCAATATTTTAGAATTCACAACCTTAATTGATTACTTTAAAGAAAAAGAACAGAAATTACGCTTGAAATTAGCAGCTGAAGAAGCAACATTAACAAAAGATAAGCGAGAATTATTAAATATTGACATTTCAGCCTATAATACATTTATTACTCAACTAGAAACACTAACAAAATCTGAAAGAGCTGTGTTCGAACTCTATACACAAGGACATAGCGCACAAGCTGTAGCAAAGCAATTACACGTGTCTATTAATACCATACGCACACATAATAGAAATATTTATGCTAAACTCTATGTTTCATCTTATAAAGAACTCATGGTGTATATTAAAATGATGGTTGGTAATGATACTGCAT
>CAYJJP010000134.1:0-6194 GCA_964370525.1 uncultured Desulfovibrionaceae bacterium
TTTGCGTCCGTAACGGCGAACGGTTGAACTTAAACGTATTGCGCAAAGGCCTTAATTTTATATATTCCAACCCATATGCACACCCTAACAGAGATTTGCTTTTTCAAAAAATACATAGCTACAAAAATGTAGACTCTTTGGGAAAGCATCTAAACAACAAAAAGATGCCGGATATTTCTGCAAACAACTGGCAAGAACAAAGTATCTTAGCCAAAGTGCCCTATAAATTTTCCATTGCCTCAGAAAATGCGCAGTTTAATGGTTATACTTCTGAAAAACTACTCACCTCATTTGAAGCAAATACTATCCCCATTTATTGGGGAAATCCTCTTGTAAGTGAAGATTTTAATAGCGAAGCTTTTATTAATTGCCATGACTATAGTAATTTTGATGAAGTTGTAAAAGCAGTCAAGCGTGTTGATGAAAGTGATGATTTGTACCTAGAAATGCTTGCACAACCACGTAGAACAGCACAGCAGATTGAACAATATCAACTTGATATGGAATGCTATAAAAATTTCATCAAAAATATTTTCACTCAAGACATTCATGCAGCCGCAAGAATTCCTCAAGGTTTTCACCCTGACAATTATAGGCGATGGTTGTTTAACAAAAAATACTATACGTTTAATTTAAAAGATATAACATGGGAAAAGATAATTCGTAAAATCAAGCGTTATTTTAAGTAATAGTCAACGAATTTTACTTTTTGCATAGTGTAAACAATCGTTCGTAATTTGTATAGAAACCAACCTCTTCAATGTCTTTTTTATATACATTTGGTTGAGCATAAATTTTTACAGTGCTATAATACATACTTAAGATGTAATAGAGTTCACCATAATTGAATTCCAGTACATGATGTTTATAGCACGGATAAAGAACGCCATTTATTTTTTCCATACGAATAGGCAAGCTAAAGTCCCTATTAGGCGTGACTATAAGAGCAGTGTCAGCAAGAGTTGCAAATTCATCTAAAAAAGATTTATAGTTTTTAATATGCTCTATGACATCTATGCTTACGGCTAAATCAAAAAGTCCATGATTTTCTTTTAATGTAGCAATGCTGTGAGATGTATATTCAACATTTTCATGTGCCCTATGCGCTTTGGAATAAGCAACTGAGGGTTCGTCAAATTCGCCGGCGATAAATTTCTTATCTTTATTTTTTGGAGCAGCATATGCTTCAAAAGAACCTATTCCAGCACCAATGTTGACAATTTTCTTCATATCAGCGGTTAAAAAGCTTGAAGCGACTTCTTGCGCCATAAGCATATCATCGTTTTCCAGTGGGTGGCCTTGCTTAACCAGTTCTTCTTTTAATATAATATTTCCCAGACCAAGTTCAGGATTTTCGCCTATTTTAAGACTTTTTTGCGTGGCACTAGACGGTAAAGCTTTTCTGTTAGAATATTTTTGTATTTAGAAATAGAATTATACATTGTAATCCTTGAAATTCTGATTTGAAATTTTAGTTAAAAGCAACATTGTTAATTTTTATGAAAAACTCAAAGTGGCTTTATTTAAACGCAAAAACTCTTGTAGCATAAGAACATCCCAAATTAAATACGGCCAATTTCCGCCATTTAAGTGTTCATTCCATTTGTTACGCACATAGTCCGTATTAAGCAATCCCTGTTCTTGAAGTGTTTTTTCATCAAGTAAACTTTCAGCCCATTCTCGTAAAGATCCACGTAACCAGATATCTATTGGAACTCCAAAGCCCATTTTGGGACGCTCAAACAATTTAGTGGGTACATATTGTGCTAAAACTTTGCGCAACGCTACTTTTCCGGTGTTGTTTTTTACCTTTAAGTGCATCGGTAACTTCCAAGCATGTTCAAAAACACGATGATCTAAGAGTGGAACTCGCACCTCAAGAGAGGTTGCCATGCTTGCTCTATCCACCTTTGTTAAAACACTGTCGTTTAAATATTGCATGGTATCAGCTGCTTGCATTTGACTTATGCGATGTTCCAGTAAATCAAGAAAATCTTTTTCACTAAAAATATCTGTGAGTTCATGACCGCCGAGTACGACATTTTCTGGCTCAGCCCAATGTGTCATAAATGTCTCTCGATACGTCATCATATAATTGTCTTTGTGTATATTTCGCCTTGAAATGAAACCTTGTAGCCGTCTGGCAAAGCCGCTTTGATAGCGAGCAGGCAGCCCCTTAGCCACAATGTTAAAAATAACTTGCGGTGTATGCTTACAAATAACATCAGCCAATTGCCAAAAAGGAGTCGCCAATGTACGCTTTTCATTAAGACTAAAATAACGACCGTAGCCTGCAAAAAGCTCATCTCCACCATCTCCCGAAAGTGCCACAGTCACATGTTGTTGAGTGATGGCGGAAAGTAGGGATGTTGGTAATTGAGAAGAATCTGCAAAGGGTTCGTCATACATGCCGGCAAGTTTAGGAATAACAGCAAAAGCATCCTTGGCTGACATATAATGCTCTGTATGATTTGTCCCAAGATGTTGAGCAACAGCCTTGGCAAAGGGGGCTTCATTGTAATGTTTTTCTTCAAATCCTATGGAAAAGGTACGTACTTTTTCCATACTTTGATTTTGCATGAGCGCTACGACCAAGGATGAATCAATGCCTCCCGATAAGAAAGCACCCAAGGGAACATCTGCAACCATACGCCTTTTAACAGCATCCTTTAGTAAGGTGTGCGTACTATCAATAAGCTCATCATCGGAGGCAGTATAAATATTTTGTTGACCGTGCAAAATTTTTTCTTTGGCGCTCCAGTAGGTAACAGTTTTTTGTTCACCAGTTGAATAAAAATGTAACATTGTACCCGGAAGCAGTTTATAAGTATTTTTGTATATGGAGTGAGGAGCGTGAATGTAGCCATAGCGCAAAAATTGTGTCGTCGCATTACGACATATTTCGCCTCGCCAATAAGGATGATGATACAGAGCCTTCAATTCTGAGGAAAAGGCCCAAACCTCATTAATATTAGTATAGTAAAGAGGTTTTATGCCAAGCCGATCTCGTACAATACTTAATCGTTTTTTTGCTGCATCCCAAAATGCAAACGCAAACATACCAATTATTTTTTGTACAAAAGTTTCCACTCCGTAATACGCACATCCATGTAGAACAACCTCTGTGTCAGATGTTCCTGAAAAAGCCATGCCCGCTTTTTGTAAATCTGATCGTAGTTCTTCGGCATTATAAATTTCGCCATTGTATACAATGCAATGTCTTTGTTCCGCCGTGAACATGGGCTGTGCTCCGGTGGGCGATAAATCCCGTATAGAAAGACGTCTATGCCCTAATGCAAGACCGCAACTTGAGTCTATATAATGACCATGCGCGTTCGGCCCACGATGTTCCATCGTCTTTGTCATGGGTATCACAATATCACGCAACTGTTCGTCAGAGAGCACGTGCCTTGGGGAGAATAGTCCTGCTACACCACACATAAAAAATCCTTATATTGTTGTACTATTAAGTTTTTCTTTCGTAACTTAAGTGTTATATGAGAATACTAGTTGTTTGTGTCTATATTTCTTAAGAAACTATTTGCTATAGCTTCACTTGAATGGTTTTTACTTATCTGTGTCCCATTATCAGAAATTTTTTTTCTGATATTTTTATTCAAAATTACCTCAAATACAGCATCACGCAAAGCAAGTACCTCATTACAAGGAACTAAAAAACCATTCACTCCGTCTTGGATAATTTCTTTTGGCCCTGTCTCACAATCTGTCGAAATGCAAATAAGTCCCATACTCATGGCTTCTAGCAGGGAGTTGGGCATACCTTCATAATCAGAGGTAAGCACAAAAACATCTGCCTTTGCATATTCTTCCCACATAGCATTGCTACGCCCCATGAGCGCAACATTATTTTGTACTCCCAGGCGCTCTATTAGATTTTGTAGTTCTTGCTCTAATTCACCCACACCGTATATTTTAAATTGCAGTTTTGGGTGTGTTTTCAAAACTTCTGCCGCCATAGTTATAAAAAGTTTTTGATTTTTTTGAAAATGTAGTCTTCCTGTGGTAATTATGGTGTTTATTCCATGGTTTTCAAAAATATCTTTTTTCATAAATTTATTGTCAATAATATTTGGCAGAATGAAAACTTTTTCCTGTATGGATTTAGAGTAGTATTGTTTCTGTGTTTCATTTTGTACCATAATTTTATGGCTTTTTTTTGCTATGAAATCTGCAAGGAGTTGCTTGAGTTTTTCCTTTAAGTTTCCGGTAGTCCAAGGATTATTTCTCACGCAATAAATCAAATTATTTTTGAAAAGAATATTTGCCAAGAACATATGTACTGTGTAGGGCAGTAAAAATGGTATAATATAGTCAGGATTAAACTCTTTTATTATCTTCATATGACGAAAGAGCTTATTAAAAATTCCATCGTTTCGAAAAATTTTTACTCTTGTGTCAAGTTCATATTCATTGGCAGTTTTTCTACCTATAACGATACCAACTTCCACACCGTGGCGCACAAGAGCATTACATAACAATGAAAGTGCGCGTTCTGCTCCGCCGTCTGATAAGTGTACGATACTAAACAATAGCTTCATATATATTCGCCGTTTCCCGTGCCATTTTTTCAACGCAAAATTTTTCCCGTGCCATAGAATAAGCCTGTTCACGAAAATTTTGCCAAAGCTGTTCGTTGTGCAATAATTTTTCTATACATGTTGCGGCGGCGTTGGCATCGTCAAGAGCATATAAAAAACCGGTTTTCTCATGTACTACAGCATCCTTATTGCCCACAACATCGCTTACAACGGCAGGAACGCCATTGGATGCAGCTTCAAGTATGGAAAGCGGCAAACCTTCCCAGCGAGAAGTGGACAGAATGCAGCCTGCTTGCTCGTAAAAAGGCTGTACTGAATTTTGTTGCCCTGCATAAGTAAAAAAATTAGCAAGTCCGGCGTGAGAAATTTTTTCTTGAAGAAGGGGTAATTCTTCTCCCTCACCGACGAGCACGAAATGGCAGTGTTCCAAAAGATTCTTTGCTTGTAATGCCAATGCAATATTATACAGCATGAGCGAGTTTTTTTGCCTGGCATCAAACCTACTCACATGTAAAATAACAAAGGGTTTAGGTATGTTTCGCTCAGTCAATGTTTTTGGCACTATAATTCCATTATAAATAACATGCACTTTTTTGTCAGCTAAACCACGATTTTTAGCTTCTTGCAACTCCCCGTCAGAAACAGAAATGCAAGCCTTACTCACGTTGCACAAAAATCGTTCAAGTAGAGTGTAGGCCATGCGAGAAACTTTGTTTTGCGGTAAATGAATGCCGTGGAAAGTATGTACGCTTTTGGCGTTTGTGCATAGTGCGGCAAGACGTCCATACATACCGGCGCCCTTGCCGTGAGAGTGGATTATATCAATGCTGTTTGTTTTTATATAAGATATAAGTTGTTTAAGTGTGGTAAGTGTAAATTTGCGCTGTGGCAAAGGAAAGAAGCACTCATGTCCAACTGTACGTATAAAGCGCTCCCCATAAGGCTCGCATTCTGGGCCTGCAATATAGGACTTTATATTTTCCGGCAAATGTTTGACAAGTTGCCACAAATGCTCAGGCCCGCCTCCTATCATTGAAGAAGCGGTGATGTGTAGAACGCGCATGAAAGTTTTTGTCATAAAAAGACTTACTCCACTTTATGATGCAGGCGAATGAACGGATTGGTCGAGGAAAGTTTCGTTACTGCGATATATTTTTTCTAGCGTATAGTCGTTTTATTGTCAATTTCATTTACTATAAATATTTTGGGCACTTCAGTTCGACTTTAACAGTTAAGTAATATAGTGCAGCTTGTAAAAATATGGATTGCCATGGAAAACACTTTCTATTTCAGCCTTTAGCTGAATTTCGGAGCGTTTTTTCTCTCAATGGCTTTGCGTACCACCGTAAGTCACTGCGAGGAATGTCGTTCTGAAATTTAGATATAAAAATCAAATTTATAGCAGTATGACGTGCTGACCATGCCTTTAAAAGCTATGTTAAGGAAACACTGATTAATTATTTTTCTGGGGGAAAACCTTTTGTGAACAAAAGGTTCTTCCCCCAGACCCGCGTTGCTCTCGATTTGCGTAAAGCTCGCAAGCTCGCTAACGCAAACGGCTTCGCCGCCCGTTGGGTCGGCCTTTCCAAAAAACTTTCACGTGAATTTTTCTTACGAAAAATTCTCTTGAATGTC
>CAYJJP010000135.1:0-6186 GCA_964370525.1 uncultured Desulfovibrionaceae bacterium
TAAGCCCCCTGCGCAATTCAATGCACAGGGGGCTTACAAAATAGCTTTACCATGGCGGCACAAGCTTTACATATAATTAGAATGAATAACCAACGGAAACAGTGTATAAATCCGCACCCACATTGCTGGAAGAGCCTTTATAAACACCATGAGCTAAGTCATCGCCGTATTTTGTGTCGTATATCCATATGTGTGTGTAAGCAAGGTCAAGCGTCCAGTTTTCATACTTGAAGCCCACACCGAGGGAAAGCGCGTCGCGCCCGTTGGTGGGCATAAGGTAGTCGGCATAGCGCTCGGAGGTCACGTCAGTTTCATGCCAATAACCGGCACGCAAGGTTAGCCAGTCAAGCGGGCTATATTCCACAGACACGTTGAAATTCCAGCCATCTTTCCAGTTTTTTGGATTTTTGCTCACATATCCACTGTCAAAGTAAATATCCAAAGCATCGAAAGTTGACCAGCGTGTCCACACAGCACCCACCTCAAAACTCAGGTTTTCCATGGGCTTAATGGCAACACCAAAGGCCAATGAATCAGGTAAATTAATAGAACCTGTTACATTGCTGTCGATTAAGCGATGAGAGGGAAATTGAGTTCCAAATTTAGCTTCCCCGTCAACTTTATGTGCAACTTGGCTTTTATAACTGATACCGGCGGAAATATATTCATTAAATTTAGCATGCAAACCAAGATGAAAGCCAAGACCAATACTAGATCCTTCCATATTCGTCCAAGAGTTGTCTATAGGGACACCTTGATTCAAAAACATATCCAAATACATTATTTCAAGCCCAAGTGACACGGAGAACATATCATTCAACTTAACGGCAATGGTGGGCACAGCGGAAACTGTAGACAAACCAACGCCATGCACGTTGTTACGGCCTTGCCATTCGTCGGTATAGTTATTACCAAGGCCAAAACGAGTAAATACGCCAAGTCCCAGCCAAATATTGTCATTGAGCTGATAGCTGGCATAACCATGCACCGGTGTCCAAATGGCCAACTTACTCTTGGTAGTATGGCCTGTATCATCAAAATTAATGCTTCCATAGGGTGCAATAAAGGACATGCCGCCCATGACATGTATACCCGGAAGCTGAGTAATACCCGCTGCATTATAAGCAAGAGCGGAAACGTCATCGGCACGCCCAATCATACCGCCGGCAAGACCAATGCCGCGAGCTGACCATTCGGTCATGCCAAAACCTTCGGCAAAGGCTTGACTGTTAAGACTTAAAAACAAACAAAGACAGAGTAATGAGTTACGAAATACGCGCATGAGATCTCCATAGAGCAGAATTTACAGTGACACAGCAAAAAACGTAAGTGCCACTTTCAATGGGTTTTAGAACATATTAAGTGGGTCAAGGTCAAGCGAAAGCTTCAATTTTTTTGCGAGCGGTAATTGCAGGACGTGGCCAAAGAGCGTACGCATGCTTTGCCAGCTTTGGCTTTTCAAGAGGCAATGAAAGCGGCGCTGACCACGCAAGAGCGCCATGGGTGCCGGACTTGGGCCAAGCACAAGTACACTTTGCATGGGATCTTGGAAGCATCTGGCAGTTTTGCGTAATTCTCCGCCAAGTTCGTTCACTAGTTTCTGTCCATCGGTAAAATCATAGGCAAAACTTATGCGAATAAGCGCAAGATTAACAAAGGGCGGATAGCGCATTTTTTCACGCCTTGCCATTTCATGCGTATAAAATCCTTCATAATCGGAATTTTGGATATATTTCCAGCAATAATGATTAACATCACGAGTTTGAATCAGCACTTGTCCGGCTTTTTTCCCACGACCTGCCCTACCGGCCGACTGTACCAAGAGTTGAAAAGTGCGTTCGGTCGCTCGATAATCAGGCGTATTTAAGCCAAGGTCACCATCCACCACCAAGGCCAGCGTCACTTCAGGGAAGTGATGCCCCTTGGAGAGCATTTGCGTCCCCACTAAAATTTGCGACTCTTTGCGTGCGAAAGACTCAAGAATAGCCTCCATATGTCCTTCACGTCGAGTGCTGTCACGGTCAAGGCGCAATATCTTTCCGTCAGAAAATGTTGCTAAATATTCCGTCAAGCGTTCCGTGCCCTCGCCCATGGGCAAAAAATGCATACCCTTGCAATGCACACACAAAGCAGGAAAAGGTAAGGCATAGCCGCAATAATGACACAGCAAGCGTTGGCGTTTTTTGTGGTAGGTGAGCGCAATTTCACAATGCGGACAGCGTGCAACCTTTTGACAATCAAGGCAATACATGAGCGGCGCATAACCACGGCGATTGAGCAAAATCACCGCCTGTTCACCACGCGCCAGCGTTTCCTTAAGGGCAAGCTGACTTTCGGGCGCAAGCACCGACTCTGTGGCACGTTGGCCTGCTATGTCCACCAAGCTAATACTTGGCAAGGTTCCGCCGCCCACCCTAGACGGCAAGGCTATTTCGTTAATCTTGCTTTGCTTTGCCGCATAAAATGTCTTCATATCCGGCGTTGCCGAACCGAGCACCACCAAACCTTTCGCTCTATACATACGAAAAAGCGCCACTTCCTTGGCATGATACGGCAATTTTTCATCTTGCTTAAATGAAGAATCATGCTCTTCATCAAGCACCACCGCCCCAAAATTTCGTAAGGGTAAAAACAAGGCCGAGCGAGTACCGACAACAATACACGCTTCGTCACGCTCTGCCAATTCTCGAAATAATTTTTCCCTTTGTGAAGGATTTTGATAGCCATGATACAAAAAAAGCGGCAAATGCGGCAAAGCAAGCGCCACATCTCGCTTCAATTTCAAAGCCAGCGCCACTTCCGGTGCCAGCAAAAGAATGGAACGCCCACGAGCAAGGCACAGCTTACTCAGCTCAAGGTACACAGCCGTTTTTCCGCTTCCGGTAACGCCATAAAGCAGAAAATTTTGCGCTCCATTATCAGCTGCACTGTCAAGCGCAGTTTCAAGCCTGCCCAGCGCATCTTTCTGCGCATCGGACAGTTCAAAAGCCTGTTCCGGCGGCGGCAATAAATTTTCCTCACCAGAGTCAAATTCCTTATCCATATGCTTAAGGCTCACAAAAGCATGGCGCACAAGGCTATCCAATGCCGCTCCGGAACCTTGCCCAAGCGCACGCAAAAGCTGGCGTCGATTAGAGCTGCCACGCTCATGCAAATATTCAAGCACCGCAATCTGCTTCACCGCCATGGGGCGCACAGGCCACGGCGGATCCACCTGCAAAACACACATTTCCGAGTCAGCACTGTCTTCTTTCGGCTGCAAAATATCTGCCGTTCCCAACACAAGTTCCTGCACAAGCGTCGCCTTCTCCGCATCGCTCAGCTCCAGAAATCCCTTCACGCTCAAAAGCCGTGCTTTTTTGCTATTAGTTCGCAATTGAAGCGAGCGAAGTTTTACCGTAGTCAGGCGCAAGGACGCCGGTAAAATATGCCGCAATATATCGCCCTCGTGCCGATGATGACGCACCGCAAGCTGCTGAATAAGCGCTAAATAGTGCTCATCAAGCAAGGGTTTAACTTCCAGCGGACAGGCCAATTCCTTGATAGTTATAGCATCAGCGACCGAATCATCCAGCGGATTTTCCCTAACGCCATCATCCAGCAAAACACCCATGCGCACGCCCTTACCCAAGGGCACAGCCACACGCAAACCACGACGAAAAATTTGCGGCAAACCATGGGCATCGAGCGGCCAATATTTAGGTAAAGCATAAGTGTAGGTATTGTAAGGGGGAGTAAGTATGGCGACGGAATAATACATATAATTTTTTTTGAGAGTTTGAGAGTTATTGTGGGGGGAAGGAGCCCCCCCATCCTCTACCAAAACTCGCTTATTAATACACCATATTTCTTAAGTAAAGTAAATGGTAATAGTATCACTACCATTATTAGTGGTGTGACTATCATTTTTTAATAAATCAGTGAGAGCCGAGCCTGTATATACCGTATTAAATACAGTCAATGTGTCCGAAGCATCCAAACCTTCTTCCTTGACACTCACATAATAATTCTTACCACCGGCAGCACCCACAACGACATTTATACTAATGGAATCTTGCCCGTCACCGGCATCTATTTGCGGAGCGTTACCGCTATCGTCTACAGTATTACCCACCGTCACGCTAATGGTATCATTGCCCTCTTCACCAAAGATAAAGCTTTTTAGTCCGGTAAAACCATTCACTGTAATATTATCCGCACCGGTGCCGCCATGAATGTAATTGGCCTTATCATTACTGCTCAACATTTCACCTACTGTAATATTATCAGCGCCGCCGCCGCCATAAATGTAACTATCTTGATTGTCACTCGTCATTGTTGTAACTTCAATACGATCATCGCCGCCGATTCCTTCATCTTCACTGTCACCATAAATTTTCGCACCATTTGTCATGTCGGTAACCATAATAAAATCATCGCCGCCATTGAACGTAACACTATCGCCTACTTCTCTCACATCACCATAGATGAACGCTTCATCTCCCGAAAGAGTGCCTACAGTAATATGGTCATTTCCGGCTTTGAAGGTAAAAGTACCGTTTACTTCCAAAGCATCACCGGTGATAGTGCCGAAAACAGATGAATTTGCTAGAATAGTATCATAACCACCCGACACGATTATGCCGTTTACAGAAGGCGTCAAATTACCCACATCGCCTGAAATAATTTTGCCGGCATTCAACCCACTGGTGCTGGTTATGTTGTCATCACCATAGGCCGTAGCTGCACCAGGAGTTTCTGCGCCTAATGGATTTGTGCTATTGGCAAAAAGATTTGCATTAGCATCAGTATGAGATAAAGATACAGCCGAACCACCAACAAATGTCACCCAAACATCATTGATTTTGATTGTGTAACCATTGGTTACAGCATTTGTAATTGAGCTAGTACCACCACCCGACAGCTCAAAAATGTTGGCAGCATTATCATGAACTTCACCTATATCATCTAGAAAAGTATCGTCCGCAGCAGAAAAACCTCGAATATCAACGTAATTATTGTTTGCAGAACTCGCTGAAAGCTGTATCTGTTCAGCCTCGACTGGATTTAGAATAATTTCCGCCGCATGTTGGGTTGTGCTTGTTGCGGTCACAATAACGACATCAGCCCCTCCGGTGTTAATTTTTCCTGATTGAAAGCTATTAACTGTAAGACTAGTAAGATCAGAATTTCCCTCTAAGGTGCCACCGCTCATACCTTCCAAGGTAAAGTCACCGGAAAAATCAACCTTAAGCGTACCGGCATTGAGTACAAAATCAGAAGAAGAAGAAGACTGGAGGCCAATTTTGTTAGAAACGAGCGTTAACGTGCCATCACTTGCAATGCCATTTTCTAAAATAGCCACAGAACCATCCGTGCCAGTATCATTTAGTATACCATTTTCAACGGCATTCTTAATGGTAATAGTATCCGTACCCTCACCACCATCAATCTCACCGCCGCTGAAAGTGTTGATAACAATTTCATCATTGCCTTCATCACCGGTAATCGTACCGCCGCTGAAAGTATTGATTACAATTTCGTCATTGCCTCTACCGCTAATAATCGTACCGCCGCTCATATCAAAACCGGCACCGCTTGAATCCTTAGCTACATCAACGTCAGAGGTATTTGCGCCAAGTGATAATGTGCCACCTGTACCCATACCATTGGTAAGATATATATTTTCAATGTCAAAAGGGTCTATACGTGCGGTCAGTTGCTTGGTCACCACTAAAGTGTCTGTTCCGGCATTACCATCAATAGACGAAGAACCGGTTGCTACTACTTCATCTACCCATATGTAATCATCGGCATCACTGCCATTTATAGTAACAGTTCCCAAGCTAAAGCCCTTTGTGGTATCACCTTGCAGTTTAAACCCACCTTTACCTGTGGCACTATCAAGCGTCAACGTCGAGGAAGTACCGTCAAGAGTCAAATCATTGAAGTACACACTATCTTGCTCAGTGGCGTTATTGGTGAGAGTAACAGCAACAGTCGGCACAGCTCCAAAGCTTATGGTGTCAGCACCTGCACCGCCGTCAATGGTGTCGGTGGTGGCATTAAACGCCGAAATGGTCACATCTATAAAATCATTTCCGCCACCGGCATTAATGCTACCGCTTTCGAAGTCTACAACTAAAGAGTCAGCGCCACCGCTGCCGTTAATGGTTCCGTCGAACATATTAAATCTATCGTAGGTGC
>CAYJJP010000136.1:0-6169 GCA_964370525.1 uncultured Desulfovibrionaceae bacterium
TATGCGTTAAATGTACATCTTTACTAACGTAAACGATAGTAACAGCAATTTTTTTCTACGTCAATAAAGGATACTTCTGAGCATGAGAAAAATCCACATGTTTTTTAATGTGTATTAAGGTATAATTTGTAAAATTCATCAAAGGAAATACTAAGACCCTACGCCACAGCATTGATTCTAATTTCAATTTTTTTTGAGGGGGAACTTTTGCTTGCGCCAAAAAGTTCCCCCTCAAACTCCCCCTCAAAACGCGCCCATGGCTCATTTCCTTCGTAAATGAGCTAAGGAAACGCTGATTAAATAAAAAGTTATATGCGTTTGCAAATTAAATCAAGGTTAAAAAAGTAAATTTTCATTTCATCCTCAGAGAATTGTAATTTTCAATTTATTGAAAATTACAATTCTTAAAGCGTTTTGAGGGGAAGGGGGGAGTGTGAGGGGGGAGAACTTCCCCAAAACTTTCATGCGAATTTTTCTTAAGAAAAATTCTTTTGAATGTCTTTTATTACAGAGTATTAGTAGAAAACGCAATTTGTTTCGTTCTATTTTCAACTTGTTGAAAATAGAACGCGATAGGGTTTCCAAAGGGGATTATCCCCTTTGGCGGGGTGGAGGGGCGGAGCCCTTCCCCTCCGGAGGAATTAATCAACGTTTCCTTAGAAATTACAATCACGTAATGTTATGAGTTGAGCGCATTTAGCGTAGTGTAACAATATGGTTAAATTCTTGTTCGGTGACCTTTTGTACCGAAAGGCGACTTCCTTTTTTCATAAGTTCCATGCCGGCAAGTTCTTGTTCAAGTTTTAAGTCTGAGCGTAAGATGGGCGGAGAAAATTCTTGTACAATGCGCACATCCACCATGTCCCACAGGGGATTGTCCTTTGTGGAGCGTGGATCAAAATGTTCATTATTAATGTCCCATGCCGTGTGGTCGGGGTAGGCTGTGCGTACGATTTGAATTATGCCTGCAATTTCCGGTTTCTTTCCGCTGTGATAAAAAAAGCCTTGGTCGCCTAATTGCATGGATCGCATAAAATTGCGTGCTTGATAGTTGCGTACACCGTCCCAAGACGTAGTTTGCGCATTACTTTGCAGTAAATCTTGCCAAGAAAAACATTCTTTTTCGCTTTTAAAGAGCCAGTATTGCATTATATCCTCATTTTTTTTAGATTATATGTTATTCTTGAGCCAAGTATCATATATGCTTGCAAGGGGCATATCGTTGTTTTCTGTAGCCCGTTGTTTAAGCTTGAGAGCTTTGCGGTGTAATTCTTCGTTTTTGTGAGTGAGGATGTTGTTAATATCTTCAATATTAAGCTGTGCTTGTGGGATAATATATGTATTTCCAGAAAGTTTTGCGCAGCGCAATAAATTCATAAAGTTTTCGAGTAAAGGAGCCAGTCTGGCTAATGATAAATAAGCGTCAAGCGCCTTGTCCCAAAGCTGTTGTTCTTCAAAATATGCACCCATAAGAGCGTAACCCGAAAGCCAATAAGGTTCATTTTCAAGGCTAGCTTGGCAACGGGGAGGATCAAAATTATTTGTAAAAACTTGGGTAAGTGCTTGTTCCTTAATAACAGGTAAGCCGGCATAGAGTTCAAGAGTGGGGCTAAGTATTGGAAGTAAATTGTTTTTTAGTATAATAGTATGTTGATCCGGGCTAAAACTTCCGGCAAAGCGTTTGCGAAGCAGGTCAGCATTTTCAGAGTCATGGGCAAAACGTCCCGGAGTTTGGCTTGTATGATGATAAATAATACTTTTATGTACTACACTTAAAAGATAGCCTTTTTCTCGTATTTGGCAACAAAGGTCTAAGTCTTCAAAACCGTTGATATAGCCTTCATAAAAACCATTGCACTCAGCAAAAAGTGTTGCCGGCATAAGCATGGCTGCAGCGGTGACTGCTTGCCAAAACCGTTGTTTTTGTTTGACAACATAGGCGGTCGGCAAGTAATGATATGCATGCATAACTTCAAGGAACGGAGAAAAACACACTCCGGCATGTTGCACCGTATTGTTAGGGTAGAGTAAGAGAGGACCCACAATGCCAAGTCTTGGATTTTGTTTCAAAGCTTCTATGAGCGGAGGTAAATAATTCTTGGTGCAGATTGTGTCATTATTGAGGAAGAAGAGTAGGGGGGCGGTGGCCATTTTTGCACCAATATTGCAGGCCTTGGCAAAACCTAAATTTTCCGATAATGTAATTTCTTGGCCTTGTTTCCCAAAAAGGCGGGCGAGCGTAGGGCTAAGTGCTGTGGTGGTTTCATCGCTTGAGCCATTATTGACCACAAGCACTTCTATGTGTTGCAAAAGTTGCTCATCGGTGTTAGCCTTAATGCTTTCAAGGCATTGCAGTGTTGTTTCCCAGAGATTCCATACAGGGATAATAATTGAGATGCGAGGCATAATTTTCCTTTGTGAATGGATGCATTGTATTTTGATATAGAACGAGTTTTCTAAAGTAATTATGTGCCAATTTTACGTTAATTTCATAAAAAATCAAGTGTTTTGTTAGTGTGCAGGAAAAATTTGGAGGGTGGCTTTATGCCAAATGAGAAATTTAAGATAGTTTTTATTAATTACGGTGGTTATGCCGGTTGTTGCGGAGTTCATATTCATTTTCTTGCCAACACCTTGGTTGCAATGGGTTATGAATGTTCTGTTTTCTTATTTAATACAAAGGGAGCAGCCGAATATTTTGGAACGGCGAACTATCCTATTTATGCGTATGCCGACTTAGAAACTCTGCCCGTGGAGTATTTTGAAAATTCCATCATTCATGCATGGACCACGCGTGAAACTGTTCGACATCCTACTAATTTACTGCGTAGCCGCATCAAATTACCATACATTGTACATCTTGAAGATGATGAAATTTTTATTACCGGCAAGTTTTTGGGAGCCTATACCTTGGCTGAACAAAAGGCACTTGTGCAAAAAGATCCTCAGAAGTACAAGAAAATTGTCTACACACACCCTTTGCATTTTGAAGCCTTTATGCGTGCGTCCTCCGGCGTGAGCTGCATCATGAAAACCTTGGAAGATTTTGTTCCGAAAGAGGTCCCTACTATGACTTTTTGGCCGGCATGCGAGCAAAGTTTTTTTGAACTGTCACGGCAGCGTGATGTTGAACTACGCGCTTTGTGCGGATTAACGGACGAAACATATGCTCTTGTATATCCTGGTGCTGTGCATAGTTATAATGGTCCGTATTTTATTGAATTATTGCGAGCAGTGCAGATGCTTGAGCAAGATGGTTTTTCCATGAAAATCATGCGCTGTGGCATAGAAGATTTTAAGTATTCGGCACATGAATTTGCATTATACAAAAAATATGTAGTTTATCTTGAGGGTGTTGTTGCTCATGAACTGCCGGCCTTTATGGGCATTGCGGACTTTTTGGTGCAACCCGGAGCCCCGCGAACCTTTGACGATCATCGCTTTCCATCTAAGGTACCATTTTTCCTTGCCAGTGGGCGACCTACCATTTTGCCGGATACTAATGTGGCCGAAAAACTACGCCACGGACATGATTGCTTTTTGCTAAAGACTGGCGATGCCCTTGAAATTGCTAAATATCTAAAAATGCTCATTTTACAACCTGATTTAGCACAGCGCATAGGAAGTAATGGTAGGGAAACGGCGAGGACTTTATTTTCATGGCCAAAGGCGGCAGCGTCCTTGATTCCATTTTATAAAAGGGCATTGTTGCAAGCAAACTTATAGCATATTTAAGTGACTGCTTGCCTAATATCATATAGGAACTATATTAGTGTGATGAAGAATATGCGCCATATTGAAAATATTGGGGACTCTGAGGATTTTTCCACGTCTACCATAACTACCATAACCGACACAGCGCCGCGCCTTGCTGCTTCTCTCGCCTTTGTGGGAGCTGCAACCACGACGCATGCTGAGGCTACGTTGCCCCTTTATTTATGCCCGGTGTCCGCCGGTTTTCCTTCCCCCGCCGATGATTACGTGGAGGAACAGCTGAATTTACACAGTTACCTAGTGCAAAATCCTGCGGCAACATTTTTTTTGCGAGCGCAAGGCGATTCAATGATAAATGCCGGCATCCACAACGGCGATTTGCTCATTGTAGATCGCTCGCTGACAGCAGCGCATAAACGAGTGGTCATAGTCGCTCTTGATGGTGAACTTATGGTTAAGCGTCTTATGCGCCGTGGACAGCGTGTTTTCCTTGTGCCGGAAAATCCCGATTACGCCGAAGTAGATATAACCGAACGTGAACATGTGCATATTTGGGGAGTTGTTTCCTATGTTATCCACAAATTATAAAGCGCAACAGCACACACAGCAGCCCAGTTTATACCCTACTTCCAATCCGCATACTGACCTTTGGGCACTGATGGATTGCAACAATTTTTATGCCAGCTGTGAGCGCTTGTTTCGTCCCGATTTATACAAGCGTCCTATTGTTGTTTTATCCAATAATGACGGGTGTATTGTAGCTCGTTCCGCCGAGGCTAAAGCGCTTGGGATACCCATGGGCGAACCGGAATTCAAAGCCCGTACCGTTTTGAAAAAGCATAATGTCGCTGTGTTTTCGTCTAATTATGCTTTATATGGTGATATATCTCAGCGTGTTATGGCAGTGGCAGAAAGTGTTGTGCCGTATATGGAGCAATATTCCATTGATGAGGCTTTTTTGCGCTGTTCCAATGCCTTAGAGGTGAATGCCCTTGAGGCGGCGCAGTTTTTGCGAGAGCGTGTTTTGCAATGGACAGGCATAGCTGTTTCAGTGGGGCTTGCGCCCACACGCACTTTAGCAAAATTATCCAATCATATTGCTAAGAAAGAGCAAAAAAATAATGTTTATATTTTCCCCACTAAACAAGAGGCGCAAACGGCTCTCCTTGCACACATCGACGTGGGTGATGTGTGGGGGATTGGACGAAAACAAGCTGCAAAACTCAAGGCTTATTCAATAAATACAGCAAAAGACTTACGCGATGCACCCGATGATTGGCTACGCAAAAAGCTCAGCATTACCGGACTACGCACAGCCTTAGAATTGCGCGGCTTTTCGTGCATTTCAACGGAGCAGGCGCCAACGCCTAGGCATACGCTTATTTCTTCTCGTTCTTTTGGCACTCGTGTGTACTTAAAGGAACATCTTGCCGAAGCACTCAGTTCTTTCACCGCCAATGCCGCCGCGCGCTTGCGCCGAGAAAATCTGCTCGCTAAGGAGATTGCCGTGCACATCCGTTCTTCTAAGCACGCAAAACAATATAATCATCCTTATTATAATGAAACCTTACACATAACCCTTCCAGAAGCCAGTAACGACAGCACGCTTATGATTCACGCTGTGTTGCGTGCATTGGAAAATATATTTAAGGAAGGCATAGCTTATGCCAAGGCCGGCATCATGCTTTTTGACCTTAGCTCTGCCGACTACCGACGAACAAACCTGCTGTGTCTTGATATGGCTAAGGCAAAGGAAAAACAGGAGCGCAGCGCAAAGCTTATGAAAACACTTGACGCCATCAATGCTCGCTACGGCAAAAAAAAATTGCGCTATGCCGCTGAAGGCATAAACAAAAACGCGCCGTGGCGTATGTGCCAAAAGCATCTTTCTCCCAAATTTACTACTGCTTGGGACGAACTTGCTTGTGCGGTTTGTCGTTAATCATTTTTTTGAGCTTATTCTTGTGGAATTTTAGCCACTAGTTCTACTCACAACCTGACCGATACCACTGTTGCCAATATGTGAAGAGTGTCCGTGTAGGATGTCACCTTGGTTTGAATACAGACCGACGCTCTTGGTATAAATATTTGTTCAATATTGCTGTAGTCGCCTGAACAGTTACCATAAGTGTTTGGGCAGCATTTAAACCGGATGATGAGCAGGCGCAAGACAGTAATGCAGTATTGCCGCCAAAGTAACAGCTTGGTATGATAATTTTAGGGATGCACTGATTAATAATTTTTCTGGGGGAAAACCTTTTGTAAACAAAAAGTTCTTCCCCCAGACTTGCGTTGCTCTTGATTTGCGTAAAGCTCGCAAGCTCGCAAACGCAAACGCCTTTGGCGCCCTCCGGAGAAATTAATCAGTGTTTCCTTAGAAATATCTTTCATGTTGACCGGTAAATATTTTATGGAAAATATCTAGTATTTCCTGTTTACGAAAAGAAAAAAATTG
>CAYJJP010000137.1:0-6095 GCA_964370525.1 uncultured Desulfovibrionaceae bacterium
AGTGGCTCAAAATTTCATGCACAAATGGCTCACTTTTTCGTTGACGTTTATATTCATATACCTCATCAAGATGAATACCTATAAGTTGTGACTCGGTACTTTGGTCATCTGTACTTACTCGCTTATATCCTACATGTGCCATAAAATAATCCTTGGTTAAAATGTTTCTTCCTGTCTCATATACTCTAGGTTTTTGAGAAAGTTGTCAATCCTTTTTTGATACATATTTTGAGACACGATATATCTAGTGTTTTCGGTAGTGGTGAAACTGTTGCAAAACCTATAGGTTTTGAGACACTTTTTTTATTAAATTAAACTTAAAAATCTATAAAATAAAACCGTTAAAAATTCACTGGTGCGGTGCGCTATTGATATTTCGACAATTACCGAAATATTAAACACTTGACATAGTATCAGATGTTTGATATGCATTAATTCGTAAAGGTCTTAAATCTGCCCTCAGTGAATTGGTTGCTGGGGGTTTTCTTTTTGTGGTGAAAGAATTTTTACTTTTTCGTGAAATGGGGTTCCATCGGAATTTTAGCCGTAAAGTATTTTTTACCTAAGACAAGGAATACTCGTATTAGCTCTTAACTTGAGGGGGTGTAGCATCCGTGCTCGTTAACGCTCTGAATATCTTCTGAACGTACGCAAATCTTCGCTGGTATACAAATCCGAAAATCCGGAAATAGTGGACAATCCAATCTCGGAGGCTTCAAAATTGGCTTTTCCGAACATTTCATATATTTATTTGCTTAGTAAGTGCCTAAGTATTGCATAGGCAGTGCAACGGCTGAAAAATAAGCCCCTCACCATTACAGCAAGGGGCTTGTGTTAGTTATATACGCTTAAAATTTATGCTGGCGTATTATCAGAAATGCGTGTCTTGGTAGTGCTGCCGAAAGCCTTGCATGTGTGTAAGCCCTGCGCATGATGTTCGATACGCTTGTTAGCAGGAACAACAATTACGAACACATTATGGCTCGGTGGCTCTTCCCCATGTGGAACTTCTAAAGCATCCTCTACTATGAAAGATGTTTCCATGATAGAATCGGCAATGAAATTAGAATTGATTTCTTCACCGGTTTTATTATCAAGGTGGAGAACAGACACGTCAAACTTACCTTGTGGGTAAAAAGACTCTAATTCACTTGCCGATGATTTTAGCTCACTGCGTAAAAATTTATTTTTCATTTTAGTATTTCCTTTTTGTTATATGGTTTTTTATCATTTTCCCCCCATACAGTGGAGGGTTTAGCGTTTGAAATAGTTTTTATGATTTTGGTATGGGTTGGCACTTTATAAAAATAAATTCCCCATAAAATGCCATGCCCACAAATTAAGGGTTAAGATGTTTCTTTTTTGCGAAAATGTGCCGTACGCTTCATGCGTTCTTCTTCAGTTAGTTCCTTGCGATAAGGATTTTTTCCCATGCGAAACTCAAATAGTGGGCAGTGGGGTATTACACAAAGCTTTACCTCTGGAGCACTATCACCGGAACAATCTAAGCACTTAGCACGAATCGCCTTCAATGGCGTAGTTATCTTTTTTGGCTTCATGATGTTACTCCTTAAAAAATAATATTGATTGCAATAGGTTTATTTCCAATTTTAGATATTATATAATCATGAATATCTTGCATTCTATTTTCTAAGTCGTCACTGTTTTGCTCTACATTTTTTTTGATTGATAAAAAAACTTGCTTTTCACTAGGTTGGCAATAAGTAGTCACAACATTAGGATTTAAATCGCACTTGGTAGCAGTATCGAACAAAGTTTCGTTGAGCTTTTCAGTTTTGACTTGAAATGACTCGTCCTTGCTCATATTTAGCTTGTTTAGGATTTCCGCATATTTGGGATTTTCATCGTTGAGTAAAAATTCCTTTAGTCTTTGTGCCGTTGCAAAAACTCCCTTTCGTGTATGCCCCTTGGGACTTAGAAAACTTCCACCAATGGCTGTACTTTCTGGTGAGTAATTGTGAAAATTCTGAGCTGTAATACCAAAATGCTTGGCAACATCTTCAATTAAAATAAGATTTTCTTTTCCATAAGTATTAAATGGAATACCAAAAACTATATAAGGGGTCTTATTTTTCTTTAACATGATTATGCTCCTAATATGTACGATTTACGGAAAATACCGCTAAAAGTAATTAAACGCTTGTTTTTTGTGTGACTCCTCCAAAGTTCCCACTCTAAAGGAGAAATGTTGTTTGGAATTTTAGTAACGTAATTCAAAAAAGAAGTTACACTTACCTCAAAATCCTTCCATGCCCTGCCAATGTGAATCGTTAAAGCATTTGGAATCTTACGCCTAATAAGCTTTAACAAAAAAGGAGCATCCCAAGTCTCACCTCCATCATCGCTAAATGGTGGTAAATATGCCAGTTTGAGCTGGTTCTTCCTAAAACTGCTCCTAATCGCATGAAGAAACATTGAAAATGCTATCAGCGCATGTACATGAACATGATATATGCCAAGGTCATTCATAGTTACTTCAAATGCCCTGATAAATCCTTTGACGTGACGCTTAAAAATCTTTATATTAAGCAAAGATGTAAAGCATTTACTCACATTCTCATAAAAGACTTTTATCTCATCCGCTACCATGTCCGGAAAGGTAAAAGTCAACATGTGTGTGCAAAGCTGCATTTGCTTCAAATCATGCTCCTTTTGATAAAATGCCCTGTAACGATAACGTATCTTGCGCACAAAGCACACAGGGCACTTGTTTTGATTGCAGTAATACTTATATCTTTTTTCAGCATAAGAAGGCAGATATGTATTACACTGCATGAAAGCATCATCAATGACACCATTCTCTTGCATTAAATACTTCTGACTGTTCTGCAATTCTACTGCTGTCTTGAGGTATTCAAAACTTTGTAGGAAGTGACCCTTATCTTGATAATGTAAGAGCTTGCCCTTTTGAGGGTCTTCAATTAAGGTTTGCATAAGCAAAATCCTCCTTTTAGTCATAGGGTTTTTGTTAGGGGAGTAGTTGCCGCTACTCCCACCTTTTTAATAGTTTTCAAATTCTTTTGTAACTGCTGCATGGGTTTCATCCTCAAGCTCATCCCAAAGCTCATCATAAATGCCTTGGTAAATTTCATCACCTTGGGTACTGTCTATCTTTACCCTTAACCGCTCTTCCACAAGTGGAGTGAACTTTTCTGACAGCTCATAATACAGGTCAGTTTTCAAGGTATGTTCAAGCCGTTTCTGATAGCGTTTGGTAAGGATTTTCTTTTCAACAAAAGCATCAAGTACAGGTGGCAGTTGTTTTGCTGTTTCCTCTGTAAGTGCATCATCGTACCTTTCTTCTAGCCTTGGGTCTTCTTGGATTTTTGCATCCAGTCTTGCATGTAAAATCTGATGAAAAGCTTGGTGTTCAATAGCATTCATTTCCATACTCCTTTGTTAAATGTTTATTGAAAAGGCTAGTTAGCCTCTGCCTCTTTGTCGCTTAAAAATTTCTCTAAAACATCAAAACGCCATACAGTGCATCTTGCACTGAGTTGTGTACCTCTTGGGATTTTACCTTGGTGAACCCAACGCCAAAAAGTTGAAAGTCCGATACCAAGGAACTCTGCACATTGCCTTGCTCTTAAGACTTTGTTTTGTTGTGTCATAGCTAATGACCTCCTTTTTATTTTGAGACTTAAAAAAAACTTGCTAAGCCTCATGTAGAGTAAATTACGACTTCAAAAGCTAAAAATCTACGGAAAGCAAATTGCTATTGAAAACTTTATTAATTACCTACTTATTTATTTATGGTTAACTGATTGTTTTTATAGGGAATAAAATATAAAAAAAATAAGCCTACTGGTAATTACCAATAGGCTTATAAGACGGGATTTTTTATTACTATTTACTCATCTTTCCGGAGCTCCTTTATGTTTTATCCTTTGAATAAAATCAGACGTATCCCAAAGCTCCTTAAAGCGCTTCTTGTGTATTGTCATCTTTTGGGGCATTTTATCTTGTACCCTTTGCATGATATTTTCTTTTATTTTATCATCTTTACACAGGAAATCTTTTTCTTTCAGCTCAGCGATAACCTCATCAAAAGCTTGTTCAGTAGCATCTTGACGTGTTTTATCTGTCTTTCTGCCCACACTCTTTTTTTCTGTATCTGTATTCAATAAATCTTCAAGTTCATCTGGTAGAACAAAATCTTTTTCATCTGCCCACTTTTTGAAATTTTGTGGAAGAATTAAAGTTTTTTCTCCGTTCCACGCCTCACATGCTACAAGGGTTTTAGCAATAACACATATTCTTATTTCTTCTATCAAACTATGGTAAATTTTATGTAATTTTATTGCAGTATAAAACTCAGGAGTATCCATTTGACTTAACATTTTTTCGTAGTTTCCATCTTCTATTTCTTTATTTGCATGACGATAATATTCTTCTTCTATATTTTTAAAAGAATAAAATCCTTCGAAGTTCATGTGTAGTATCGCTCCAATAAGCATTTCTACTGACCAGGCATCTTGCGTAATGTATTTGTTTATACTATAATCAAACAGTTTATAATGTAGTGGAACTTCAAAAAAATTATATGTGAAAACAAAATTATCAATATCAACATCCAACTTTCTATTTTTCATCTTCACTTTACATTTGTTAATAACATTAAAAACTTGCTTTTGCATCTCATTCATAACTTCCCCCTTATCCCTCAGCTTTTAAGCCGTCTAAGTAGTTTGCCCATTCCTGCATCATGCGGCGGCGGTCATCTAAATATTCAGCTTGATTGTATGTATCTCTCACTTTATTTTTTTCTATGTGGGCAAGTTGTCTTTCTACCCAGTCACGGTTAAAGCCTAGCTCATTGAGCATGGTACTTGCTGAATGCCTAAAGCCATGTGTGGTCATGGTGTCCTTGTCATACCCAAGGCGGCGCAAGCCTTGCCTTAATCCATCAGTAGTTATGGGCTTGCCAGTATTCCAGTTCATGAAAAGAAATGGGGTATCGCCTGTAATATCATGTAAGCCTTGCAGGAGGGAAAGCACTTGTTTTGATAATGGCACAAGGTGCTCTTTTCTTTTCTTCATACGTTTGGCGGGTATCTTCCATAACGCATTATCTAGGTCAAATTCTGTCCAAGGTGCTTTTATAAGTTCGCTCGGGCGCACAAAAACAAGCGGCGCAAGTTGTAAACCTATTTTTACAAGTAAGCCGTGAGGGTAGTCATCAATTTTTCGTAGAAGTTCACCAAAGGCTTTTTTATCGGTGATATGTGCGTATTGTTCAGTTTCTACTGATTTGAGTTGCTTTCCAAGCTCTGCACAGATATTTATATCTGTTTTTCCTTCACCTACGGCAAAAGAAAATATCTGGTTACATATACCAAGCGTTTTTTTGCATGTTTCATAAATGCCCTTGGACTCAATTTTACGGAGACAAACAAGCATTTCTTTTGCCGTAATAGTGCTTATATTGCGTGTTCGGAATGTGGGATAGATAAAGCGGTTAAGCTTGCTTGTCACGTCTTGGCGGTGTTTGAGGGTCTTATCAGCTTGCTTTATCTCAAACCATTGAAGGGCGATGTTCTCAAAGGTGTTTTGGATTGCATCTTGTGCGGCTTGTGCTTCTGCTTGCTTTTCTGCATTGGGGTCAATGCCACTTGCAAGCTGTTCTTTTATTCGTGCAAGGTGTTTTCGTGCGTTGGCTAGAGATATAGCAGGATACATACCAATGACATATGTTTTTTCCTTTCCTCCAAAACGATACTTTACACGCCAAGACTTACCTCCACTGGGCATGACATAAATATATAGTCCTTCTCTATCTGATTTTTTGTAAGCCCTGTCTTTAGGTTTTAAGGCTCTCAAGGTGGTATCATTAAGCATATCAGCCCCCTTATGATTTTGGGGGTATCGTTTTTGAGTTACCCCCTCTGTACCACCATATGTAACCCCATTTATATAATGTGTCTAGTAGTCTCGTTAGATGACAAGAGACTAACAGTAATGAAAAAAGTTAAGCCCCACAAGGCTTTAAGTTCCTTGTGAGGCTTTTAATAAATATGATTTGGTGGAGACGGGGAGAGTCGAACTCCCGTCCAAAAATAGTCCACATCAAAGCG
>CAYJJP010000138.1:0-6052 GCA_964370525.1 uncultured Desulfovibrionaceae bacterium
TCCACAACAATTTGTCCGCGCTCTGAATCATGGTTAAAATCCAAGAATGACTTATCAAGTTTGAGTACATCCACATTGCTGACGCTTAGCCTGTTCAGTGAAGATTCGCCGGTACCAAAGTCATCCATGGCAATGGAAAACCCAAATTCTTTAAGTGCAGATATGTTTGCAACAATACTACTTTCCAGTGTATTGAGGGCGCTTTCGGTCAGTTCAATTTCCACTTTCGAAGGGGGTATGGAATGTTTTTTCGTGATTGCTAAAACGTTTTCTACTACGGCGGATTCGCACAAGGTAACAGCCGACAAGTTTACCGCAATTTTCGGTACATTATGTTCAGTACTACAGCTGTTTATAAATAGACATACACTATCCAAAATGTAGTAGTCAAGTTGCGTAATAAAACCATCTGTCTCCATGGTAGCAATAAATTTGTCAGGATAAATAGGTTCTCCGTCAAGGGGAACCCAGCGTACCAAGGCTTCTGCACCAATAACTTTCAATGTTTCAAAGCAGATTTTTGGTTGGTAAACCACTTTAAATTCTTTTTCTCGCAGTGCGCTTTCCATTCTATAAACAATATTTAGTGTTTCATAAAAGTTGTGGCGCATTTTTTCATTAAATGTAATGTAGGTAAACTTGTGATACGCCTTGCCGCGTTTGCGTGCAATATCAGCAAAGTCTATCATGTCACTAATTTCTTCTTCAGGATTGCAAACGGGGTAAATCCCAACGGACATGGTGAGAGAGAAGCTTTTGCCCACAATTTCTTTAATTGCTTTATCAAGTAAGACGCTCACCACATATTTTATGTCGAGTCCTTCGCTAGCCAACTTAAAAATAATAAATTGTTCCGAGTGTTTGCGCGATAAGATAGCGTTTGTGTCCTTGTAGGCAGCCAATAAACAGTCTCCCATGGTGCGAATGACTTGTGTGCCTACTTCCATGCCGTAGTGTTTATTGACCATTCGGAAGTAGTCAATATCTAAGACAATTAATTCATATTTATAAGGACGAGCTTGGCTTAAAACTTTTTGCAACTTTAGCCTGAAATAGCGCATAGAAATCAAATCAGTTAGGTCATCAGAATATAGTAACTTGAGGAATTCATTTTTCTTGTGCATCTGTGTACTTGCAAGAATTACTATAAAAATAAAGAGGACGGCGGCAATGGCAATGGCAATTAATAGCCAATTTTCAAGGAAAAATCTTTTTATGTTATATACTGGAGAGTAGTCAGCAGAATGTTTGAAGTTTATGCTAAATATTTCTTGATGTGAAAGGTTGGCCAGCATGGTGTTAAAGATGGGCAGGTAGGTATCAGCCAGCTTGTGCGATATAAAAAAATTGATGGGCAGTTCAATGCCAAGTGGATATAAAAAGCCTTTTTTCTCTGTTAAATTATGCGCATATTCTGCATCTGGGCGTGTGAAGATGGCGGCATTAATTTTATCGGAAGTAAGGGATTCGAGCAAATTATCAAAATTTTTGTAATGTATTACTTCAGCCTTGGGCAAGGTTCTGGCTAATTCACTGTAGTCAAAAGCAATATTTCTGAGCATACCAACTTTAATTTGGTTTTTGAAAATATGCTTGCTAGAATTTATTTGATCGCCATTAGCGATAAACATAATCATTTGAGTATATTGGAAAGGGTCAGTTCTTTGAAAATATTTGCGTGTAGTTTTGTCGGTTCCTTTGAGAGAAATAAGCATGTCTAGGTTATGAAAACCGGCAAAACGTTCAATGTCTTCCATATAATAAGGCACATACCTTATAGTAAAATTGTATTTTTCGGCTAAAATATTCAGTACATCAACGCTGAATCCATGGGGAACACCCTGATCATCAGTAAATTGGTAGGGCGGATTATTGGCAATATAACCCACGGAAAAAGTTTTACCCTCAAGAAGAGAAGCTTCTTGTCTTGTAAGAACTCTGTTCTCAAACTTCTCATAAATTTTATTGTGTTTTTTTAGATCTCTGTTTACTTGTGAGGTCTTTTTTTGGAGTAAGCGATCGTAGGCAGCATCTAAGGGTTGCAAAATGTCTTCATTTTCTTTTTTGGTCACAAAATGTAGTGGAATTTTACCTAAATTTAGGGCGATTTCAAATTCATTTATATTCTTCATGCTTGAAAAAATAAGGTAGAAATCGGCATCAAGCTCAGTGTAGTTTTTTGTGTTTCCGTAGACATATTCAACAGATATATTATTTTTTGCAAGGTAGGCGTCGAATAAAGCGTTGGCATGGTTGTCAACAAATGTAGCAACTTTTTTGCCGTTTATAAATTGCGGGTCATCATAATAAATTTTTTTGTCTAACTTGGCAGCCAGTGCATACTGCATAAAACCATAAGAATTTTTTGAGTAGCTTAAGTTGTCACTACGCGCAGAAAGCGGAATTCCTATGCCTACGACATCCACTATATCACTACTTAAGGCGTCTGTGAATGAAACATTTAAGTCCACAAGTCTTATTTTGATTTTGGCCTCTTCAGAGAGCTCATTGAGAGAGTCCTGTCCAAGTCCTTTAATCACTTTATCCTTTGATTCTCCAAAAATATTAGAATCGGAATAATATCCAAGACGTATAAACGATCTCTCAGCAAAAGCGCTTTGAGTAATGCATACAAAGGATAATAGGCATAGTAATGTAATAGAAAATGTTTTTTTAATTAAGGCGCTTGTCACTTTATTCCCTCTTGCCGTTGACTTTTTATGTAACTAATAATTGCTTTGTACCTTGAGAATGTACGAAAGACAAGAGTTATTTGAAAAAAAAAACTTTATCATATTGGGACAATAGGGCTTAGAGGAAATAATGCTTAATGTATACAGAATTGTTGACACTCTTCAATAAATTTTGTAACAGTAGGTCTTGAGAAGCAGTTTTTTTAAAGTGTACTGCTCGTCATAGTACTTTTTCTGGTTTCTTGCTGTTTTTTGTAAATGTGCAAGAGTTTTATTTTTTTTTAGTTTTAAGGACTACTCTATGCCACGAGATTTTGCTTATTTAGAGACATTACCTAGGTCTCTTTCGCCTGAAATTATTGAGGAAATGCCTGTGCCCTTGATTTGCTTCGATAGCAACCTTGAGGCAAAGTATCTTAATTCTGCTTTTGCATCATTTGTTGAATTAGATAATACAGAAATGGCTAAATTAACTGACATTGAAGTATTGCGTGCCACAGATATTATGCCGGAATATCAACCTGACTGGCTGCACTCCATTGATACATTTCGACGCTTTATTCACATTTCCTTGCAAAAAGGCATATATCAATATCCTTGGGTGTTGCGCTCCATAAATGGAAAACCGATTTCAACGCAGATGTCTATTGTTGCATTTGCCGACGGAGACGAATTTTATATTCTTTGCTACTTTTTGTATACGCTTGAAGGTACAAAAACCATGCAAGCCAGTACAAAAAGTAAAAAGGAAAAGTTAGAAAGAAAGGATAAAACAGAAGAACCGAAGGTTGCTAAGGAAGCAGGTGACGCAAAGAAAAAAATGGAAGTTACTAAAGTAACAGTGGAAGCAAAAAATCTGCAAGTAAAAGAGCAGGCTGCCGATGCACTTGAAGATAAAAAAATAGAACATATCTCTTTTGAAGATTTGCCTTTTATAAAACATGTGTGGTCAAAAGATTTAAAAATTATTGATTATAGCCCTGAGGTGAAAGAGTTTTTTCATTTAGAAGATCAGGATGATTTTGCGCTTAAATTTTTTGAGCTTTGCCCATTGCAACAATTGGGCAAGAAATCACAGGATCTGATGCAAGAATATATAAAGAAGGCTTTTGAAAAAGGTTTTTGTAAGTTTAAATGGTTGCATAAGGATACTAATAAGAAAATCCTTCCTTGCGAAGTTACCCTGATTCGTTCTTCGCATGAGGGTAATGATTGTGTGCTTGGGTATACACAAGATCTTTCTCTTGCCAGCGATCATGTGCAAGAATTTGCTAAAGTTCAAGAAAGTTTGCGTACAATGATTGATGATGCTCCCATGGCTATAACTCTTTGGGATAAAAGCTTTACTTTGCGCGATGCCAATGCTGAATGTGCGCGTCTTTTTGGATTTAACGATAAAGAAGAATTTTTGAAAAACTTTGGCAAATGCATCCCTAAGCTCCAAGAAAATGGTGAAAAATCCTTTGCTCTGATGGAAATCATAATGGATACAGGATTTAAAAAAGGCTATCACCGTGCGGAGTTTGCGTTGCATCACCATATGACGCGTGAGATTTTTGTCTTAGAAATCACCTTGGTACGGCAAACTATTTGGAATGAGGATGTTATCGTAGCTTATATGCGTGATACTACTGAAGTAAAAAATAGAATCCAAGAAATGAAGCATACGGAAGAACGTATTCAAACCATTTTGGACATTACTCCCCTTGGCATTAACGTATGGGATCATAACTTTAATCTTATCGAATGCAATGCTGCCATAGTAAAAATGTATGGCTTTGAAGATAAAAAAGCCTACTTTTCCTCAAGATATAGGGTTATACCGCGTCTCCAACCGGACGGAACTTCAACCATTCCCTTGGCTCGTGATGCCATCCAACACGCATTTGAAACAGGTCATTCCGAATTGGAAATTATGACCTATGATGTGAAGGGCAACCCCATTCCTGTTAAAACTATTTCAAAGCGAGCCCAAATTCAGGGACAGAATGTAGTTATTTCATATGTGCGTGATTTACGCAATTTTAAGGCAATGTTGGCAGAAATTCACACGGCGGAACAAGAATTGCGCACAGCGCGCGATATAGCAGAAAGAAGTGCGCAAGCCAAAAGCGAATTTTTGGGCAATATGAGTCATGAAATTCGTACTCCGCTCAATGGAGTGCTTGGGTTGTTGCATGTGCTGCAAAACACCATATTGCAGCCGGAACAGCAAGAATATGTGTCAAAAAGCATTATGTCTGCCGATAAATTACTTGGAGTAGTTAATAATATCTTGGACTTTTCAAGAATTGATGCCGGCACATTTGAAATGCATTTTGAACCCTTTACTTTAAATGAAATTATTGATGAAATTAAGCTGGTTTATGAGCCGCAAATCACGCAAAAAGGCCTTACTTTTAATGTTTTTATTAACGATCCTTACGAAAAAACATTACTTGGCGATTCCGCAAGGCTCAGACAAGTGCTGTTTAATGTGTTGAATAATGCTGTTGGTTTTACCGAAGAAGGTTTTGTCACCTTGAACGTGAGCTGCACTGAAGAAAATACTGATACAATTCAATATCTTTTCTCAGTAGAAGACAGCGGTGTTGGCATGAGCAAAGCACAATGCCTACAGCTTTTTTCGCCCTTTATGCAAGGGGATACTTCACTAACTCGCAAGCACGGTGGTACGGGGCTTGGTTTGGCTATTTCCAGAAGTATCTCCAAGTATATGGGCGGTGATATGTGGGTAAAATCAGAAAAAGACAAGGGAACAACCTTGTACTTTTCTATGGTATTTGACCTCAGTATGGAAAAAAGCACTGATGCTCTTGGTAATATGAATATCGAAAGCTTGCCCAAGCATGCTGATGAATACAGCTCGGAAGCGGCACAAAGTTCTCAAAAGAGTGAAGGACTTATATTGTTTGCAGAAGATAATGAAATAAATCAGCTTATTACCATTGAGTTGCTTAAGAATAAAGGCTATACGGTGCACATAGCCAATAATGGAATGGAAGCTGTTGATATGGTGAAAAAAGGTAATTATGACATGGTGCTTATGGATATACAAATGCCTGTCATGGACGGATTTACAGCCACAGCCAAGATACGCGCCCTTGAGCAATTTGCCGAGCTTCCCATTGTAGCCATGTCTGCCCATGCCATGGCCAATGATAAGGACATTAGTCTACAGCGAGGCATGAATGATCACCTTACCAAGCCCATTCTCCCGTCATTATTGTATGAGTCGGTGGCGAAATGGACACAGAAAAAGAATAATGATTCGTAAGGTATATAAAAACAATACGCGTTCAACTCGCAATAATTTAATGTTGTTATATTAAGTTATTGCGAGTTTTGTATTTATGGAT
>CAYJJP010000139.1:0-6048 GCA_964370525.1 uncultured Desulfovibrionaceae bacterium
GAAAGGGATAAATACAATTTTCTAACCACTATATTGTACTCTTATCAACTGTTCTTAATACTATTTCCCATAGTATGTGTAAAGCTTCACGATTTTCGCATTCATCAAGAGGAATAAGAGGTCTTTGTTCATCTTTTGCCTCTCGCATCAAACGTAAATGCTCTTCGTGTAAGGGGCTAGGCGTTGGATACTGTAAAATTACCTTAGAGCCTAAAGCTTTTCCAAGTTGTTTCACAATATCTTCAACCATGGGATTATCGGAGCCTGTGGAAAGCAGGCTCTCATAAAGCTCCCTTGCAACTTGATGCACAACACGCGCACGCTGCACCTTAGGATCCTTGGGAGGTGGCGTCTCTTCGCCCGATGCCAATAGCTGACTGCGCCGATGACGCGCTAAGCGTCTCGCCGTGAGCAACTGTAATTTGTATTGTTGCAACATAAGGCGCGTGTGCAAGTTATTAGCTATCATGAAATCCCCTCACCCCCTATATCGACCTTATCTCAAAAATCATTAGAGGTTTGGTGGATATTTTATTGTATAAAATAAATTCAAAATTTATAGCTGAAATATTTTATTGATATTTACATTAATTTAATGTGCGCGCAATAAATATTTTAAAAGTTTTGCGGCTCACACTAGGTGAGCCGCAGTGCTTAAGAGGAGGCTTTAAGCAAAAGGAAGGAAGGTACTATTACCTTAGCAACAATCATGCCAAAATCACACTAAACGTTTATCAAGTTTACTATGCTAAAATATCACTACTATTTTTTTCAAACCTTAACATCTCACAACGCAGCAAGTAAAACAAATTGTACGAACTTTTGGCGAAGTGTGTTATGTTGCCATTCTTATATTTAAAATTTGTACCTCAAATATATTGTTGTAAAATAAAATTTGGCGTAATAATTATCTTCTAGTTGTAATGCAACACATGTAAAAAAGAAAATAACCTTTGAGATTAAAGAGAAAATTATGAATAAATGTGTATGCGGGGCGGCAAGCCCCTATGCTGCATGTTGTGAGCCCTACCATAAAGGAGCAAAAGTTCCAACAGCAGAAGCCTTAGTTAGAGCGCGCTACAGCGCTTTTGCCTTACAGAACTATGATTTCATTGTGCAGACAACTCACCCTATGGATAGGGATGAATTTGACTCAAGCAGCATTGCACAAAACATGTCTAATATAATTTGGCATTCACTTAATATTACCAATTGCGGCCAAGAAATAGGCAGCGATGGCAAGCAAATATTTGACACTGTTACTTTTACTGCAGCATATGAACAAGCCGGAAAACTTTACTCTCTATCTGAAGTTAGTTATTTTCAAAGACTGGATGACACTTTGTATTACTTTGAAAGCATTTCACATCGGCCGGAGAGCTATAAGCGCACTTTGCCAAAAGTCGGCCGCAATGACCCATGCCCTTGTGGCAGCGGGAAAAAACATAAAAAATGCTGTGCATAAATTGATGTTTGTCAAATATTTATGTATTTTAATGTAAGAATTAATTAAGGATATTTCATGGCCAATCCCAATGTGCTTCGTCAAATTCGTCGCTTTTGTATGCAATGCCAAGGAAATTCTTCTTCCGAAGTTAACGCTTGCACGGATGCATTATGCATTTTGTGGTCGTGGAGACAGAGCAATAACATAAACAATGACTTACAAAAACCATTGGCTGTAGGCACTACCCATAGACTTGCCTTGCGCAGCGTGCGTAGGCATTGCCTACATTGTGCCGAAAATACATCAGATGTTCGCGCTTGTACCGCAAAGAATGAATGCCCATTGTGGTCTTTGCGATTTGGAGTATATCCTACAACATACAAACGAGTTATAAAAAGGCTTTCACAGCCTAAAAGATTAAGTCTTTTTGACTATTAACATGGAGGAAAATCATGCCAGAACAACAGAATACTCTACATTGGACCAATGCGTATACGGCTCGCTTAGCCGGCACCAAGATACCACAAGACGCCATTGAGCATAGATATACACACTTAAAAGACCGTCTAATAAAAGAGCTTCCAAGCTTGCCTGCACTTACCTTGACCCATAAAAAAGAGTTGACTGAAGATTTGGATCACATTTTACCAAGTTGCAAAAAATTTAAGCATATGCTGGTGCTTGGCATCGGTGGATCAGCACTTGGAGCAAGGGCTTTACAAAAAGCTTTTGCGCCGGAACAAGACGGGCCGGAATATAACGGACCTTCGCTGTGGATAGCTGATAATGTATGCGCAGCGACGTTTAGTTCTTGGCTTAGCAAATTGCCCGCTAACGATACTGTAGTGGTTTGCATAAGTAAATCCGGCGGCACCATTGAGACAATATCACAATATTTTCTCAGCTCACTGTGGCTCAAAGAGCATTTAGGCGACTATTGGCACAAGCATATGATAGTTATCACCGATAAAAATAAAGGGTTTTTACGTGAAGAAGTAAGCAAGCATGGTTTTGACTCCATGATTGTTCCCGATAACTTGGGCGGACGTTATTCCTGCCTTTCAGCTGTGGGTCTTTTACCGGCTGCTTTCATGGGCATTGACTGGCAAGGCCTGCTTTGCGGTGCGTCCAAGATCAGCGAACCTCTCTTACAAGATGCCGAAAATATTTTTAAACATCCGGCTTTTAATCTCGCACTTTGGGCGTATGAACTTGAACAACGTCATTACTCAGAATTGATTTTCTTCTCCTACATTCCTAAATGGGCAACCTTTGGCCCTTGGTTTGCGCAATTATGGGCAGAAAGCCTTGGCAAAGAAGGAAAGGGAATTATGCCTATTTCTGCCACCGGTGTGACAGATCAGCATTCTGTAAACCAAATGTTTTTGGATGGCCCCCGCAACAAGGGTTGTCTATTTCTATCCAATAAATATGTACAGGCCGATGCTGCAGCACGAGGCCAGCAATTTCCTGAAGATTTGCCGCCGGCATGGTCTTGGCTTAGCGGTAAATATTTTGGCGAACTTTTACATGCTGAAGCGCTTGGAACTCGCATGGGGCTTATTGAAAATTCGGTACCCTTAGTGCAAATGGAAATAGGCAATACAGATGCACAAAGCGCCGGTGCGCTGATGATGCTCTTGCAAATGGCCACCATTTTTACCGGCTGGCTTTTAGAAATCAATCCATTAGACCAACCGGCTGTTGAGCTTGGCAAAAGGCTTGCCAATGCTCGCCTCGGCGCGCCTAACCTTGACAAAGAAAATGCCGACCTTGCCGCCTACATGGCGCAGACGCCACAAACGCAGGTGTTTTAATGCTAAAAGAAAAAGATGTCAAAAGGCAGGAATCAAAGGATTTACCTCTTTCCTATGCACGAACGCTCTCGTGGGTGTCCTTTATTCTTATTTTGACATCAAGTTTGTTGCTTTCGATTTTTATCGCCAATAGTGCGCGCGAAAATTTGCTTACTAAACATGAGCAGTTTGCAAACCTATTGGCGAAAAATTTGAACCACCAAATTTATCAACGATTTACACTTCCTACCGTACTGGCCTACGGACGCATTGCCTTAAAGCAACCCGTTCAATATGATAGACTTGATAAAATCGTACGTTCGGTGATGCACGGCTTAAAAATTGAACGGTTCCGCATTTATGACTATGGGCGCATCGTAGCATATTCCACCGACAATGAAGACCTTGGACGTAGCGGACTTGCCCCCTTAGCTGTGGAACAAGCCTTAAAAGGTGAAGACGCAAAGGCTGAACTTATAAGCACTTTTCCTGTATGGCAAGCGCCTTTTCGACTTCCCTTAAAATCAGGTTCCTTTGTTTTGCGCACAATCTACCCTTTAACAGGCCAAACTCGCAACGAAGACGGGAGCATGACTAATCACGTCATGGGCGTCTTAGAATTAAGCCAAGATATTACAGAAGATTACGAATCCGTTCTAGCTTTCCAAGGCATTATTGTGGCAACATGCTTATTTTCCTCAGTGGTTCTTTTTATATTTTTAATGGTGGTCATACGTCGCACAGAACGAGTTCTTGCCAGCAGAGTGGCTAAAAACAAAGCTCTGGAAGATGAACTGCATAGCAAGGAAAAGCTTGTGAGCATGGGCAGAGTTATTTCCAGCATTGCGCACGAATTACGCAATCCCTTGGGTATAATTCGTTCCAGTTCTGAATTTTTGCTTAAACGGCAAAAAGAACATGAAAAAGATGTTGCCTCTCAACGTATTTTAACAGCAATTTATGACGAATCATGCCGTCTTAGCAAGACAATCAATGACTTTTTGGATTATGCAAGGCCACGCCAACTCCATGATAAACCGGTAAGCATCAATCAAGTTTTAGATGAAGTTGTGGCATTTTTAGAAGGCGAATTTTCACGGTGTCAAGTCAGCATAGAGCGGCAAACCGATGAAGATTTAGTTATAATAGGAGATAAAGACCTTTTATATCGTGCTTTTTATAATATACTAGTGAATGCTCAACAAGCCATCGATGGATCGGGATTCATTACCATACATGGAAAGAAAGAATCTGCAGAACATATAAAATTAACATTTACCGACTCCGGGCCGGGTTTTCCACTGGATAGCATGGATAATATGTTTGATCCTTTTTACACCACAAAGGATAATGGAACAGGGCTTGGCTTGGCCATTGTCAAAAGCATTATCACAAGTCACAATGGCGACATCGGCATCCAAAACACAACTGATGGACATGCCGAGGTAAGCATTGATTTTACTACACAAAAAACGTAACTTCATTAAAGCGCATTGCGAAAACAAAACGCATTGCGAAAACAAAACGCATTGCGAAAACAAAACGCATTGCGAAAGGAATTTTCATGAACGATAAAGCACATATACTTGTCATTGATGATGAAAAAAACTACTTGCTGATTTTGGAAACTCTTTTAATGGATTCTTCCTACAATGTTACGGCCATTAATGATCCCGAAACGGCACTTGCCTTTTTGGAGGATTCGGAAGTTGATGTTATTATAACAGATATGAAAATGCCACGGCTGACGGGCAAAGACGTGCTTGAGCGCGTAAAGAAAAAATGGCCGGATATTCCGGTGCTGATTATGACTGCTTTTGGAAGCATTGAAAGCGCTGTTGAAGTAATGCGTTATGGCGCTTTTGACTACATAACAAAGCCCTTTGCCAATGACGAATTACTGCTTTCGTTGCATAATGCCGTAGAGCTTTCAACCGCTCACAGACAATACCGTTTACTACAAGAAGCCATGGAAATTCGCTATGGAACACATCAAATTATTGGGCGCAGTCGTGGTATTCGAGATGTCTTTACCATGATTGATAGAGCAGCCCCCAGCAAGTCTACGGTACTTATCACCGGCGAATCCGGAACAGGCAAAGAACTTGTGGCCAGGGCAATTCATGTAACATCACCTCGCAAAGAAGGACCTTTCATTTCAGTAAATTGCATGGCCCTCAATCCGGGTGTTTTAGAAAGTGAACTTTTTGGACACGAAAAGGGATCCTTTACCGGAGCTGTGGCCATGCGTCGAGGACGCTTTGAACAAGCCAGTGGCGGCACTCTATTTTTAGACGAAATTGCAGAGCTTACTCCGGATTTACAAGTAAAATTATTGCGCGTTCTACAAGATAAAAAATTTGAAAGAGTAGGCGGTGATGAGCAAATTGAAGTGGATATACGAGTTGTAGCAGCGACCAATAAAAGCCTTTTGCAATTAGTAGAGTCCGGACAGTTCCGGGATGATCTTTTTTATCGCCTTAATGTTGTGGAAATACATTTACCTCCCCTTCGTGAAAGACGTGAAGATATTCCGCTCTTGGTGGCACACTTTGCCAATGCCTTTGCCCAAGAAAATGAAATAACGCCCAAAACATTTAATACAGGCGCACTCAACTACTTGGTGGCCTACGAGTGGCCCGGAAATATTAGGCAATTACAAAATGTTGTGGAGCGTTGCACCGTGCTTGTGCAGGCTGAAACCATTGATGTGGAAAATTTACCGCCGGAAATTCGTGACGAGGAAGCTCAATATAAGAGTGCAGTAGACTTATTACCGGTACAGCTTGACCTTGGTGACACGTT
>CAYJJP010000140.1:0-5974 GCA_964370525.1 uncultured Desulfovibrionaceae bacterium
TGTTAGTAATAAACGTAATTTGTTTCGTTCTATTTTCAACTTGTTGAAAATAGAATGCGATAGGGTTTCCAAAGGGGATTATCCCCTTTGGCGGGGTGGAGGGGCGGAGCCCTTCCCCTCCGGAGGAATTAATCAATGTTTCCTTTAGTAACAAATAATTACATTGTAACTATTTGTTACTGAATGGGTTTGAAACTCTGAATCCAATCTTGTGACATGAAATTCTCGCCACCTTCATGATAAAAAACAGTGCTTTTCACAACAAACTCCACATTTTTATTGATATATTTGTGCATTTCGCCACAGAAATCATCTAGGCAACGATAGGTTTCTTGGCTACCGTCAGGGAGTTTAAATGTAAAATATCCACTGCTTGGGGCATCATTGTCTTCTCCCAAAAATACAGCTTGCATGGTACGCGCCTCTGCTTTTTCAGGATTGGGTATGGCCGCCATAAGATAATTCTTTTGGGCATCGTGCTTATAACCAACAAGTAAATCTATACCTGTTTTGAGTTCATAGGTTTTGTATCTGTGGTCAGATGCCCATAGGTACAACTTGGCTTGAGGGTCATTTTTGGGTTGAAAGCTTAAGCATATATGCTCACTCCTATTGGATATTTTTTGGCACAAACTTTTGTCCGCCGTTCCAAGATAGATGAAAACTCCTTCTTTCATGGCCAGCGCATTTTTTGGCATAAAAATTCCTACGCTCATAAAGAAGAGCGCAAGCGCCAGCATACTGTGTACAATGTGTCTTTTTTTCATACATTCTCCATGTTTTTTCATTTGAAATTTCAAGAACTGCATAATTATATATGCGCATAAAACACAACAGAAAAGCTGAGTCAAAATATCATAAAGCTTAAAGGGCTCGCAAGTGTAATTTTATGCGAAGTTTTCCCATTTCCCTCAAAAAGATAATTACACAGTGTATCCCTTATTAAAATCAATAGTCACAAAAATCGGTTATGAAAAAAAGCCATTTTTACTATTTTTTGTTTGACAGAGTTGTCGAGAGTGCCATAGAATTTTGTGCGGTTCTAAGGAAATCCTCAATTTTTATTTCATTGTCTAACTTGTCACTGTCATGCTGGGGAAAGTTAATTTTTTGACAGGCATACAACAAAGGAGCGTACATGAACGACACTGTATCCATGCATTCTTTGTCAAAGACCACACTGTCAGGGCGTATGGACTTTGCGCAGGCTCTGAGCGGTGTTATTTTGGCATTATTTACCTTAATGCATCTTGTTTTTGTCAGTACTGTACTCATCAGCCCAAGCCTGATGGACGGCCTAGGTTATATTTTGGAAGAGCTTTATTTGGCACAAGTGGGTGGCCCAATAATTCTTTTACTGATGGTCGCGCATTTTATTTTAGCCGCGCGCAAAATGCCCTTCCAAGTGGGTTCATTGCCGGTATTTTTTCGCCATGCCAAAACAATGAAGCATTGTGATACTTGGCTATGGTTATTGCAAGTCATTACGGCTATTGTAGTTCTTGTTATGGTGAGTATTCATGTATATGTAATTCTTGATACTTTACCCATCACAGCCCAAACTTCTGCCTTGCGTGAGCAAAGCGGCTGGACACCTTTTTACTGTATTCTCTTGGTATGCGTTGGCATACATCTTGGTGTTGGTTTGTTTCGAGTTGGTGTTAAATATGGCTACATTACCGACGCCACTCGCAGCACATGGGTAAAACGTATGTGGTATCTTATTGCTGCTTACATGCTGCTTGGTGTGTTGACTATGATCCGTTTCCACTTCATAAGCGTTGGATAAATCGAGGAGATTACATGCAGATTTTTCAAACAGATCTTTTATGCATGGGCGCCGGCTTAGCGGGCGAACGTGTTGCAGTTGAGGCGGCAAGCAATGGCTTTGATGTCATATGCCTTTCAGTGGTTCCGCCAAAGCGTTCGCATTCTTCGGCTGCCATGGGCGGCATGCAAGCGGCGCTGGGTAACTCTGCCATGAGTCAAGGCGACTCACCGGACGTACACTTTGCAGATACAGTCAAGGGTTCTGATTGGGGCTGTGACCAAGAAGTGGCACGGCTTTTCGCCGATACTGCCCCCATAGCCATGCGTGAAATGGCGTGGATGGGCGTACCGTGGAGTAGGGTGGAGCCGGGTGTGCATACCTACTATAAAGGCGGAAAACCTTTTGAGGCGGAAGAGCTTGAATCAAAACGAGGTCTTATTCACTCCAGAGCCTTTGGCGGAACTGCCAAGTGGCGCACATGCTATACATCGGACGGCACTGGGCACTCTGTTCTTTTTACATTAGATAATAGACTCTTACAGCTTGGAGTCGCCGTGCATGATCGTATGCAAGCCGAAGCCCTTATCCATGACGGTGACACATGCACCGGCTGCATTTGTCGCTGCTTGCGTACGGGCGAACTGGTAATTTATCGTGCAAAAGTAACGCTGATTGCCACAGGTGGTTATGGACGAGTTTATCCGGCCACCACCAATGCCATTATTTGCGACGGCGGCGGACAGATTACCGCACTTGAAACCGGCTGTGTGCCCATGGGCAATATGGAAGCTGTGCAATTTCACCCAACCGGCACTGTGCCCACAGATATCTTGGTGACCGAAGGTTGCCGTGGTGATGGCGGAACCTTGTTGGATGTTAACGAATATCGTTTCATGCCCGATTATGAACCTGAAAAAGCAGAGCTTGCCTCTCGTGATGTTGTTTCACGGCGCATGACTGAGCATATGCGTAAGGGGCTTGGCGTAAAAAGTGCGTACGGCGATCATTTGTGGCTTGATATTCGTCATCTTGGCGAAAAACACATCACTACGAATTTGCGTGAAGTGTATGATATTTCTACAAAATTCTTGGGCGTAAATCCCATTCACGAGCTCATCCCCGTTCGCCCAACTCATCATTATAGCATGGGCGGCGTGCGTACCAATAAAGACGGTGCCGCATATGGGCTGAAAGGCTTGTTCTCTGCCGGTGAAGCGGCTTGCTGGGATATGCACGGCTTCAATAGGCTTGGCGGAAACTCTCTTGCTGAAACCGTAGTCGCCGGACGCATTGTGGGCAAAAAAGTTGTGGAATATCTCAAGGGCTATGAAACCAGCTTTAGCACAGCCGCCGCCGCATCGGCTGCCAAGCAAGTGCAAGAGCGTATCGACGATATGACTTACAGTCGTAAGGGTAAGGAAAATTGCTATACTTTGCGTGAACTTATGCATAAAACCATGATGGATAATGTGGGTATTTTCCGCAATGGAAAAGATTTGCAAAAAGCATGTGATGAGCTGCAAGAATTGCTGGAACGTGCCAAAAATATTGGCCTACAAGGCAATAATAAAGGCTTTACGCCGGAACTTTCCATGGCCTTGCGCATAAGCGGTATGCTCAAGCTTGGCCTGTGCACAGCCTATGGTGCGCTTATGCGTACCGAAAGCCGCGGAGCACATGCTCGTGAAGATTATCCTGAACGTAACGACAAAGTTTGGCTCAAGCGCACTCTTTCGCATTTTAATGAAGGAGATACGCTTCCCACTTTGAACTATGAAGAAGCTACGCCTTGGTATGAAATTCCGCCCGGCGACCGTGGTTATGGTGGTGGAATAATTATTGAAGCAGACATACCGCAAGAGAAAATTTTAAGCAAAACGCCAAAGCAATAAGAGTGGGAGAAAACCATGGGACGAAAATTACATTTTGAAATCATGCGCTATAATCCTCTGGACCCACAGAGTAGGCCGCATTTGCAATCATTTTATTTGGAAGAACATCCGAGCATGACGCTCTTTGTGGCACTTACGCTCTTGCGTGAAACACAAGATGCCAGCTTGCAATTTGACTTTTGTTGTCGTGCCGGCATTTGCGGCTCCTGCGGAATGGTCATTAACGGAAGACCGGGGCTTGCATGTTCTACGCAAACCCGTGACTTGCCAGAGCATATTGTGCTACATCCATTGCCTATATTCAAACTTATCGGTGACTTATCCGTCGATACAGGCACTTGGTTCCGCAATGTGGGTGCAAAAATAGAAACATGGATTCACAGCCAAAAAGCTTTTGATGAAACGGCAGTGGAAGAGCCCATGACCAATGAGCTTGCCACGCACATTTTTGAGCTGGATCGCTGTATTGAATGCGGCTGCTGTGTGGCAGCTTGCGGTACTGCACGCATGCGAGAAGATTTTCTTGGCGCAACGAGCATTAATCGCATGGCTCGCTTTTATGTTGACCCACGAGATAATCGTAGTAACCAAGATTTTTACGAACTTATCGGTAATGATCAAGGCGTTTTTGGTTGCATGGGGCTACTTGCTTGCCACGACGTTTGCCCAAAAAAATTGCCTTTGCAGGACCAACTTGGCATCATGCGCCGCATGTTAGTTGTGGAGTCTGTCAAAGGTATTGTGCCTGAACCACTGCGCAAACTTATGTCCTGTAAGGGCAGTTGCCAACCAAAGGCTTAATAATTAAAGGAGAAAGCATGGCTTTATACACCAAAGAAGAAGCGCTGGCTTATCATGCCAGTCCACGCCCGGGCAAAGTGGAAGTTATTCCCACAAAGGCTTGTGCCAGCCAAAAAGATTTGACCTTAGCCTATTCACCCGGCGTTGCCGAAGCTTGTCTTGCCATTCATGCCGATGAAAAAATGGTCGATGTCTATACGGGGCGTGCCAACCTTGTGGCCGTTGTATCCAATGGAACCGCTGTGCTTGGGCTTGGCAATATTGGGCCTAAGGCCGGAAAGCCGGTGATGGAAGGTAAGGGTATCTTATTCAAAATGTTCGCTGATATAGACGTTTTTGATATTAACCTTGCCGAAAATGATCCTCGTAAATTATGCGACATTGTCAAGGCTATGGAGCCAACTTTTGGCGGCATCAACCTTGAAGACATTAAAGCGCCCGAATGCTTTTTCATCGAAGAAACCTTGCGTGAAGAAATGAATATTCCTGTATTTCACGATGACCAACACGGCACAGCGGTTATTTCCGCCGCCGGCTTGCTCAATGCTTGTGAAATTACCAACCGCAAACTTGAAGAATGCAAGGTAGTTATCTCCGGTGCCGGCGCTGCTGCCATTGCTTCTGCAAATTTGTATGTAGAAATGGGCATCAAGCGTGAAAATATTTATATGTATGATTCACGGGGGCTTATCCATGGCGGACGCAATGACCTTAATAAATACAAGGCTGCCTATGCGCAAAAAGAAGATTGCAGTATGGTAGACGCCCTCAAGGGTGCCGATGTATTTTTAGGGTTGTCCGTAAAAGACTTACTTAGCAAGGAAATGGTACAAAGCATGGCGGAAAAGCCCATTCTTTTTGCTTGCGCCAACCCTGACCCAGAAATCAGCTATGCCGATGCCAAGGATGCCGTACCCGATTGCATTATGGCAACAGGCCGTTCTGATTATCCAAATCAAATCAACAACGTACAAGGATTCCCCTTCCTGTTCCGTGGTGCACTTGATACCGGTGCAAGCCAGATTAATGAAGCCATGAAGATAGCTGCCGCCAAGTCATTGGCTGCCCTTGCTAAGGAACCTGTGCCACAAGAAGTGAAGGATGCTTACGGCGGTGCAGAGCTAAGCTTTGGTGTTGATTACATCATACCCAAGCCTCTTGACCCACGCATCCTTGAGTGGGAAACAATAGCAGTGGCGCAAGCTGCCATGGACTCCGGCATTGCCACTCGTCCCATTGAGAATATGGACGACTACGCAGCAAGCCTTAAAGAGCGTGTGCAAAAATGCCACCAACGTGCCAAGGCTTTACAAGAAAGTTATTTGTAGTTTTTTGAAGTTGTTTTGTGTGGGGGAGGTGAGCTTTTTCAAAAAGGCCGCCTCCCTTTGAAGTTTAAATGCTAAGGAAGCGCTGATTAATTCCTCCGGAGGGCAAGGGGGATAATCTACGGCATTTTAATTTCAAATTTTTTTTGAGGGGGAACTTTTGCTGGCGCCAAAAAGTTCCCCCT
>CAYJJP010000141.1:0-5920 GCA_964370525.1 uncultured Desulfovibrionaceae bacterium
TGGCAAAAGTTCCCCTTCCCCCCTCACAAAAAAATAATTAATCAGTGTATCCTTAGCATAGCTCGAGGATGTGCTTAGAGTACAAACATTTTATCAGGCATTTGTGGATGAGAGGCAGAAAGAGTTGTTCTTTCAACTGAACAATTTTTACACGCCGCGGCTACCGTCAACCAATTCTAACAAATATTCGCCATACGCTGATTTAGATAACGCTACACCTAGCTTGCGTAGTTGCGTGCTGTCAATAAATCCTTTACGCCAAGCAATTTCTTCGGGGCAGGCGACATAAAGCCCTTGCCGTGTTTGCATGGCTTGCACATAAGCTGAGGCTGCCAAAAGAGAATCGTGTGTTCCTGTATCCAGCCAAGCGATGCCGCGCCCCATAAGTTCTACACGCAACTCTCCTCGCTCTAAATATATATTATTGACGTCGGTAATTTCAAGCTCACCACGAGCAGAGGGTTTAATGGAAGCGGCTATGTCCACCACATTTTCATCATAAAAGTACAAACCGGTGACCGCATAGTTTGAACGTGGATTTTGAGGTTTTTCTTCGATGTTTATGGCTTGTTGATATTCATTAAACTGCACAACACCATAGCGGCTTGGGTCGTTGACGTGATAGCCAAAAACTGTCGCTCCGTGCTCTTGCTGGCATGCGTTTGACAAAAGAGTATTCATGTCATGTCCAAAAAAAATATTATCGCCAAGGACAAGACATGTTGGGTGGTTGGCTATGTGCTTGCTTGTAAGCAAAAAAGCTTGAGCTAAGCCTTCGGGTTTGTGTTGCACGGTATAGTGGAACGAGCAGCCCCATTGACTTCCATCGCCTAAAAGCTCTTGGAAAAGAGGTAAGTGTTGTGGCGTGGAAATAATGCTAATATCCCGTATGTTTGCTAAGAGAAGAACACATAGGGGATAGTAGATCATGGGTTTATCATAGATGGGCATGAGTTGCTTGCTTATGCCGAGGGTGAGGGGGTGTAGGCGTGTGCCGGAGCCTCCTGCTAATATAATCCCCTTACGTTCTTTAATTATTCCTCGCTCACGCTCTTTCATGACTTCTCGCTGTGTAATTTTTTTGTATCCAATCTTGATATTCACCGCTACGTGCACGCTTAATCCACGTTTGATTTTCCAAATACCACCGTACCGTTTCTATAATCCCATCTTCAAAACTTCGTTGCGCCGTCCACTGTAATTCTTCTTCTATGCGTGAACAATTGATGGCGTAGCGTAAGTCATGACCGGGGCGATCTGATACATATGTTATTAAATCAGAGTATTGACCGTGTGAACGAGGGATAAAATTATCCAAAGCGGTGCAAATATTTTTTACCACTTGTATATTGGTAAGTTCTGCGCCGCCACCTATATTATAGGTTCGGCCAATTTCTCCTTTTTGCAGTACAGTTTCAATGGCAAGGCAATGATCTTCCACATGCAGCCAATCGCGAATATTTTCGCCCTTACCATAAATGGGAATGGGTTTGGCATCAAGAGCATTGCAAATGACCAGCGGAATAAGTTTTTCAGGAAATTGACGAGGCCCGTAATTGTTGGAACAATTTGTAATAAGCACAGGTAAGTCATAGGTATGATAGAAAGAACGTACCAAGTGATCGCTGGCAGCTTTTGACGCAGAATAAGGGCTGTTGGGCGCATAGGGCGTATGCTCGGTAAAGGCCGCATCTTGCAGGCCAAGACTGCCAAAAACTTCGTCAGTAGATACATGCAAAAACCGAAAATGAATTTTTTTGCTGTCTGCCAAACCTTGCCAATATTGCAAGGCCGCACGCAATAAAACGCATGTTCCAAGAACATTAGTGTTTACAAAGGCATTGGGGTCTAATATGGAACGATCCACATGCGATTCGGCGGCAAAGTTAATTATTGCATCCGGAGCATAATGTTCAAGCACATGGCGCATAAGCTCCTCATTACCAATGTCCCCATGCACAAATATATGCTGGTTGTCTCCCTTCAATGCCGATAAGTTATCCATATTTCCTGCATAGGTAAGTTTATCAACATTAATGATGCGAATGTTCTGTTCGCGACTTTGTAACACAAAGGCAGAACCAATAAAGCCTGCACCGCCTGTAACTAAATAACACGCCATAACTATCTCTTCTCAATTCCTTTTGTAAATAAATTGCACAATTTTGACCACTACAAAAAAATGCGCATACCCAAAGCGGATAACATCCGCTTTGGGTGGGCAACCTATGCCCTGTGCGAACACGATTTTACAGTATAATGAGTTTGTAAAAATGTCTAGCCATATACTCTTTCTAAAATTAAAAAATGTAATTTCTGTTTCAAGTGGGTTGATGCCGTGGGGCTTTATGCGCTTGATGCGAAAAAAATACAGCCCAAAGCTATTTTGTTTCTGTATCTTGACACACAAAACAAGTTTAGTTACTATTAGCACACTACACAACAAATGTATATTAGCGCAACTTCAGAAAAATTCAAAGACTTTCATGCAATTTAAGCTGCTTGTGTGACGATAAAACTTTAGTGTCTATAGAATATGCTCTTCCGCTAAGGCTCATTTATTATACGGTATTGTTTAGTAAAAGTAATGTAGAAAAGGAATGTTACAGATGTTTTATAACGAAAATACTTTAAAATATATATTGCTTACGCAAAAAATGAGTGTTTGTTTTCGAATAGGGATGATTTTCGCACTTATTACGCTTTTGACAAGTGGCAGTGCCTTTGGCATGCAAGCTTTTCTTCTCACCGAATCAGAAAAAGAATACATTAAAAATGCGCAGCCTCTTAAGGTTTCCTATGATGCGTTTTGGCCGCCTTTTGAAGAATATGACGAAAAAACACATACAGTTAAGGGTATTAACTATGAAATTCTTATGCTTATTGTAGAGCTGTCTGGCTTAAAAATAGAATTTTTGCATGGCTTAAGCTATGCTCAAAGTCTTGAAGAGTTGAGCCTTGGCAAAAGTGACATGCATATGAGCTATGACACAAATCCTAAAAAAGCCAAAGAGCTTAATGCTGTTTTATCAAATACCTTTCTTACAGCACCCATAGCCATGATAGGTAAGGGCTATGAAATTACTCCGGACAGCGTTCTTGCTGCTTCAAAATTACATCCGGTCACCGTAGAGTTTATCAAAAAAACCTTTCCGAAGCATAAATTGATTGAATTTGAAGATATTATGGATGCATTTGCGGCAGTTGAAGATGGTGAAGCTGATTTTGCCTTTGAAAATATATATGCAGCGCGCACTGCCATAGCTGAAGGAGGATTTCCTCTTTTGCATATAAGCAATGTATTCCCATTATATGACAGATTTTCATTTCTATTCAATAAGAATGTAGACCCAAGACTTGTTTCTATCTTTAATAAAGCTATTGCGGCATTTCCACAAGAAAGGTTCAGCGGAATTTTATTAAATCACGCTACAAAGCTTAGCTATACTTCGCGATTTGTTCAATACTTATCTTATATAAGTGTAAATTTATTGGCTGGTATCATAGTATTGCTTTTATTTTTAATGTTTGTTCTTTTTTTGTATACGAAAAGGCAAAAGGAAATAAAAAATACCTTAGAGAGAAAACAAGCTCAAGTGCAAAATATGCTGGACGCTTTTCCCATGCCTATCTATATCGCAGACATGGAAACAAATAAAATTTTATATTGTAATAAAGCTGTACATGAATTTTTTAGCTGTGAAGATATAGTCTCTGAATTATGCCATAAAGTTTTAAGAAATAGCGATGATCCTTGTGAAAATTGCAGTAATGATCATATTGCTGTGAGTTCTGTTCCCTATGTGTGGGATCATTATGACAATACCTTGAAAAAGCATTTACAGCTCGTGGATTCTTGCATTGCTTGGGATGATAAAGAAAAAGTTCGTTTATCAATCATAACCGACATAACAGATACGTTGGAATTGCACAAAGAAAAGGCAGAAAAAGAATTTAACGCTGCTTTGACTGAAAATCTTCCCTTAGCCGTTACTTTTTGGAATATAGCCGGTGACCTTATTGATTGTAACCAAGAAGCGTTAAGAGTATTTGGCTTTGAAAGTAAAGAAGAATTTATAGAAGAATTTACTTTTCTCTCGCCCATGTTTCAAAGAGACGGCAGAAACTCATTGGAAGCCATACGGGAAAATCATGAAAAAGTACTTAAAAGAGGTTATTGCCGTTTTGAATGGTTGCATAATGATAATGATGGGGAACTTATTCCCATGGAAATTATTCATGTTCGCACAAAGCTTAGTAGTGAAGACATAGTCATTGCCTATGCCATAGATTTGCGCGAAATAAAACATGCTCAAATTCGCATGCGTGAAGCAGAGTATCGCAATACGCTTATGCTTGATTCCATGCCCATGGGAGTGCATTTTTGGGATGATAATGACGAACTTATCTATGTAAATCTTGAATCGGTAACGCTGTTTGGTTTTGAAAACAAAGAAGACGCTGTGAAAAATTTTCATAAAATTCATCCGGAATTTCAACCGGACGGGCGGCGTTCCTATGATGTGGTAAAGCAGCAAATACTTGATGGACATAACTTAGGTTCGTGTCGGTCTGAAATGCTGTGTAAACACATAGTGAGTGGTGAGGAGATTCCGGTAGAACTTTTTATGATTGAAACATCCTATCAAGGGAAAAATGGTTTGATTATATATTTTAGGGATCTTCGTGAGCAAACGCGTATGTTGCGAGAACTCAGTGAAAATGAACAAGAATTGCGCAATGCCAAGGAGCTTGCAGAACAAAGCACCAAGGCAAAGGGTGAATTTTTGGCAAATATGAGCCATGAAATACGCACACCCATGAATGGTATTCTTGGCTTGTTACACTTGCTTGAGCAAACTTCCTTGGATGATGCGCAAAAAAAATATGTTGAGAAAACGGCTTTCTCGGCAAATAACCTCATGCGCATCATTAACGATATTCTTGATTTTTCTAAAATCGAAGCCGGAAAGTTGGAAATGGAAGAACGCCCATTTACCATAGGCAAGCTGGTTCAAGATGTAAAAGATTTGTATGGCGCTAAAATCGCTGAAAAACAACTACATTTCCTCATTGAAAGCGGCCAGCATGCTGACATGAATATATTAGGCGATGCTTTGCGCTTAAAACAGGTACTTTTTAATCTTGTGAGTAATGCCATAAAATTTACCGATTCCGGAAAAATTGCCTTAACCATAGCCAGCACTCTACAGCAGGATAATACTTTACACTGTGAGTTTGCGGTGGAAGATAGCGGTATCGGCCTGAGTTCTGAGCAAATAGATCGCCTCTTTTCTGCTTTTTCGCAAGCAGACAGCACGGTTACTCGTAAATATGGCGGCACAGGACTTGGTCTTGCCATATCCAAAAATATTATTAGCATGATGCACGGTAATATATGGGTGGAAAGTGAAGTAGGTAAGGGGTCTACTTTCCATTGTACGGCCATTTTCCCGCTTGCAGGCGCTAGGCAAGAGCAGGCTCTTGAAACCGGCAACACTGAGCAAGCTGCGCCGCCAGCACCTAAGTATATAACAGGGCATTTGTTGTTGGTAGAAGATAATGAAATAAATCAAATGGTTGCACAAGAGGTCTTGCAATCGGCAGGTTTTACATTACACATTGCCAATCATGGACAGGAAGCATTGGACTTGCTAGAGAAAAATACTTACGATGCTGTTTTAATGGATATTCAAATGCCTATAATGGATGGTTATACGGCTACAAAATCCATTCGTGCTCAAGAAAAGTTTGCGCATCTGCCAATTATTGCCATGTCCGCTCACGCCATGAAGGGCGATAAAGAACTGAGTATTGCGCAAGGCATGAATGACCATATAACAAAACCCATTGATGCTGATGTTCTTTATAAAACACTGCATTATTGGATTGGCAAAAATGTATAAGCCTTGTTTATAAA
>CAYJJP010000142.1:0-5885 GCA_964370525.1 uncultured Desulfovibrionaceae bacterium
TTAGTCGATTAAGGCAAATAAAAATGCCGAAAATAAGGGCATGAAATGCACTTTTTCGGCATTTTTATGGAGCTAAAAAACGTTTTTTCTGTGACGACTATCAAAATTTGAGCATCGGCGAAAATTTTGCGCCACGAAAAATGAGCCGCAATTCACTTGCGGCGGGCGCGAAGCGACATTTGGAGTGGACGTGTCTTTCTGAAAAAAGCATGAAAATGCGTTTTTCAGCGTCGACTAATTAGTTGTTTTAATTTATAAACGCATATAACTTTTTATTAGCTCATCCCGACAGGGATGAGCAGTTGGCGCGTTTTGAAAGGGGAGGGGTGCAGGGGAGGGGAAAACTTTTTGGCGCTAGCAAAAGTTTTCCCCTCCCTTGCAAAAAAGCAGATTAAAATTATTACTATTTGCGATGAGGTTTAAGGTCATTAAGAAAATCAGGATGTACTTCGAATCCGCCGGCGAGTGCTTTATCGGCGGCTTCTATGGAGAGTTCGAAGTCGCCTTTTTCGAAGAGAGCCAGGGACAGGTTGTTCCAGGCGGGAGCGAAGCCGGGTTCGCGGCGTAGCACTTCATTGCAGGCAGCAATGCTTGCGTCGTAGTCGCCTTCCATGAAGTGTGCAGTGGCTAGGGCGTTATGTGCTTGAATGAAGTTTGGTTCCCATTTAATGGCTTTTTTTAGGGCGCGAATGGCTTTTTCCGGTTCGCCACGTTGGAGGTGAACATAGCCGATATTTCCCCAGGGCACGGGGAATTTGGCGCGGCAGTTGGCGGCTTCTTCGTTATAGCGTAGGCAGCCGTCTAGGTCTCCGCGTTCGAGGCATATTCCTCCGAGTTGTACAAATGCTTCTGCAAGGCGAGGGGAGTTGCGTACAGCTGCTAAGAAGCTATCTTCGGCGCCCATGAAATCTCGTTTGCTTAAAAGGGCTAGGCCAAGGTTGTAGTGATGATTGGCACATTGCTCATTTTCGTTAATTTCGTGTTTTAAGTCAGCAATATACTCATCAATATCATCATAGTTTTTCTTCATTTAATGTATCCTTCTTTCTTAAGTAAATCATGGTACCAGAGGCAAAAATCGAAAATGCCTAAATATTTATCATCTTTATTTACTACGCCCAGAGCACATTCGAGCGCGCCGCGCCCATAATCGTTGCTAAAATGTCCTTTTTGTGCAGCGACTTGCAAAAATTCTCTTACAAGTTGCTGGGTGGTGCGTTTGGTGGCATCAAGTCGAATATCCAAGGGATCGTTGGGTTTTTGGAAGGGATCCCAGTTTTCGTAGCCTATGCGATCCACAAATTTACGCCGCCTAGGGTTCATTTTGTCGTAAATTTCTTTTTTCAGCATTTCTTGTTCTTCGTTGAGTTCTTGGCGTGTGCCATCACGAAACACCGAGGCAGGTATCATTTCGAGCATTTATGCCTCCTTTTTTGCTGGTCCAATACCAAGGTATTGTTCATCATACTTGGTCAAGAGAGCCATGGATACCGGCACAAAAACTTGGCTAAGTTCGCGGTATTTGCTGTGTACCCTTTGTGCGATTTCTTCGGAAAATTCATCAAGTCGCTTTTGGATTGCGCCCATATGTACGGTGGGATATTGTCCGCCCTTGGCAAAGTTATTTTTGCCGCACACATGTCCTTTACCGTTAATGTTTAAGGGAATGCCATATAAGCGGCAGGTGATGGGGCGTTTATCATAGAGCATACAGGCATTGTCGGCGGTGAGCAACGGGCAGGGCATGCGCAAACGTGCGGCGGTGTGCATGATTTCGTAAGGGTCTTGTCCGGCTTTGCTGGCTTTATAAAAATCTCGTTTCATGCGTGTGGTTATGCGATCAAGGTCAGATGCGCGCATGAGCGTGTCGGAGCGTTCTTTTCCGTGTGGTATGCGTTGTATAAAAGCTTGGTTTAAGTACATTGCCTCAACCAAGGATAAGTCAAAAAGGGCATTGCAACAGTCGCTACAGCCTTGTTCACAAGTTACGCAATCATCAAATTTTGACTGGATATGGGCAAAGAGGGCATCTGTTTCCGCCACGAAGGCTTCGTAACGGGTAAATATATCAGAAAGGTCAGGAATCATTGGGTTCACCTTTAATAAGTATACTCAAAGTGCCGCCAAGCATACCTTCATATAGATTCGATAAATAAAATGCCCATAAAGTATGGTTGTTTTTCTTGTCTATGGAGTATGCTCTTTCGCTTAAGGCGTTTTGTGCAACGGCACTTTATGACTTGAGCGTATAAAGAATAAGTCTTCTTTTCGCTCTTGGCAAGAAGAACACCATAAAAAAAGTATTTAACTTATTTTTATGGTGTTCCCCAATTGTTACATTTCTTCAACAGTGATAGCGCTAACTTCGCATACTTCGATGCAAGATTCACAGCCAAGACATTCTTCTTCGTTTATTACGCTTGATTTACCGTCTTTAAGTTCATATACTTCAACAGGGCAAATGTCTACACATTCGCCACAGCCTGTACATTTGTCAGTGTCAACAGTTACATTCCAGCTCATAATATTCTCCATTGTTTGTGTGCAAATAAGTTTGCAAGTTATGCACGATGCACATACTCCTTAGCCTTGTAAGGCATTAACCTTGTACTTGAGAGATAGCTTTAGCCCTCATGCCTGTCAAGAAACTTTTGTGGTTCTTGTTGTTTTTGTATGTAATGCTTTGAATTTGTGGAGTATTTAGAATTGATTTCTTTCGGAAGTTCTTTGTTTTTGGGGTAAAAATGTGTATTTAGCTATAAAAAAAATCGAGGGAAAAGCCGCTTGCAAGGTTGCAGCTTCCCCCTCGGGTGAAAAAGTTAATGTGATACTTGAAGTCTAACGCTACAAAATCATATTATTTGAAAGCTTTTTCAAAGTTTGGCACAACTTGTTTTTTGCGGCTCATAACGCCGTCAAGCCATACGGAGCGTCCTTCAACCTTGGCACCAAAAGCTTTTTCTACCACAGACGGGTCGTCAGAAACGATTAACATTTCTGATCCTTCCTTCATAATGTCGGTGAGTAAGAGGAATACGGAATGACGGCCTTCGCTTTTGACGGAGGTAATTTCTTCATAGAGGCCATCTTTCACGCTATCAAGCATGCTAAGGTCAACAACTTCAAGTTGTCCGATGCCTACTTTGTTGCCGTTCATGTCAAAGTCTTTATAATCGCGGAAAACAAGATCTTTCATGGAAGCGCCTTCTACAGCACTTTTAACCTTGAACATTTCCATGCCAAGTGCCATAATGTCAGTGATTCCGCAAATTTTTGCTAAGGCATCCACAGCTTTTTTGTCAGCTTCAGTGCAGGTGACGGACTTAAACATTACTGTATCGGATAAAATGGCGCAAAGCATACCACCGGCAATGCCCTTGGGTACTTCTATGCCGTAAAAATCGTACATGCCCTTAATGACAGTTCCGGTACATCCAACAGGCCAAGTCCAAATTTCAAGCGGTCCGGAGGTGGTGACGTCGCCTAATTTATGGTGGTCAACAATACCAACAACTTCGGCGCTATCAAGACCTTTGGGGCCTTGAGCAAGGTCAGAAAAGTCCACAAGAGCTACTTTTTGATCAGCAACGCTGTCCACAACTTCCGGTGCGCTTAGGCCAAATTTTGCAAGTACAAACTCTGTTTCGGGGGTGGGGGCGCCTTGAGCTACTGCTTTTGCTTCCATACCACGTTTTGTATACAAGTCTGCCACTGCAATTGCTGAAATAATACTGTCTGTATCAGGATTCATATGCCCAATAACAAGGGTAGCCATAAAAAAAACTCCTTAGCATAAAATGTTAAATTTATACGATGAAAGCGTGGCTGTCATCGCTACATGAACCACTTTGTTCTTTTTAGCACAAAGTAAAGTTATTGCCAAGTGCTAAATAAAGAAAATGCAAAAAAAAAGGAATTATCCTAGAAACCATGAAACTGAAGGTAATATTTTGAAGCGCAAAAAAGCTTATCGGTTCGCTTAAAAAGCCTCCATTTGCTTGCGTTATTGATAAAACGCCAAACTGCTGACATTGTTTAATGCTCCGCATATATTGGAATTTTTCAACTTCTTGCAACCGGTGCTTTTAAAAAGAGCGGTGCGAATCTAGCTTTTCAACAAGCGAGATGCAGTAATATCTTCCTAAAGACTACTACGACGCTTCAAAAAAATATCTTTCCTTTTATAAAAAAAATCTTTATGATTAGTCAATACAAAATTTGGGTAAATTTACCGTATGAGGAGTTTTTATGCGTAAAAGTAGTGAACGTTATTCTATTGATGGGATTGACTTTGATAATATCTACAACCGCAATGAGCTTTTGGTGCGTCACGAACTTAAAATAATTTTGGAAGAGGAACAGCCGGAATTAAGTATTAAGGATATTAGTGATGTATACGCACTTACCCTGAATGATTTTCCGCCGCATTATGTGCACTCAGGTACCATAGTGCTTTTTCCAAATATAGAACGTAGCAAAATCATAACGCAATTAAGAAATAATATTGCTTATGTTCAAGAACGCCCCAAGGATTAAAAGCAATATCTATGAGAAAACAGCGCCTTGTCTTTAATGTTTTGTTGTTTGGTTGAAAAAGCATGTTTTATTTACGAACAAGCTCGAAACCATGCTTTTTCAACTGGCAATAATGCGCTCTTGTAATAAAGCTACACTTTGTGCCGCATGACTGAGCCCATTGTAAAATGAAAATATTGCGAGCACTTCATCGGAATTGTGGGTATGAAACATTCCTTCCCTATGGGCAGTGGCAAAACGAATGGCTCTGTCTTCCACCAAGGGGCGCAAAGGTTTTGGCGGCGTTTGGCTTGGCTGTGCCAGCCAGAGTAGGGTAGCAATAAGCGCCTCAGAAACTTCTTCTATAATTTTAATTGCTTCCCTTGGTACTTCGCGTGCATCTTCTGTTTCCAAAGAGTCTGCCATGGTGGAAACACACATGCGTAACTCGTCCAATAAGCGCACTTTGTGCGGTAAAAGCGGATATTCCCTGTAAATATGTCCCAGTTCATACCGACGCACTTGATAAAACTTTTGGGTATTGTTACTGATTTTATTTAGCAACCTAAATAAAACGCGATGCGATACTCCATGTTTTTGATTCAAAAAATCCTGTGTTAAATTTTTAATAAGTTCTGCGACTTGTGTGAACTGCTTTTGAGTGACTTTTTCCACCTCAGTAGCTGCAGATGACGGCCAAAGAAGCATGGACACAGCCAAGGCTACCACACAACCAATGCCCACTTCAAACACACGGTTAAAACCAAAAAGCCAAACATTTTGCGTTTCGTTATGCCCCAATAATAAAACAAAAACGGCCGTTACTCCGGCTGTTTTAAAACGCTCTTCCCAAAGCTCCATGAAAGCACAAATGGGCACAACAATACATAAAGCAAGCAAACGTCCTTCAAGATTTGGCGGAACTAAAGAAGCAGCAGATAAACCTAAAAGTACGCCCACCAGCGTTCCAAAAAGGCGTAATAATGTCAGCTCAAGGGAAGTAGACATATTGACTTGCATAACCATAATTGTGGCCAGTGGCGCCCATAAGCTATAGGAAAGATTAAACAATTCTGCTATAGCATAGGAAAGCGCACAGGCAATAGCCACCTTAATGCTATACAAAGCATTGCGTAAGGTGGAAGCTTCTTTAAATTTTTGTGGTAATGATTTCCAGTAGCTAAAGCTAAAAGCTACCTTTGAACCCAAGGCAAAAGAGAGGAAAATTGTATTCCAAAAACCATGTTCTTTAATTTTTTTGTATTGTGACATGCCAATAAATAATTCGTATTTTTAAAAACGCAACTCTGTATTTAGGATACGCTGATTAATTATTTTTCTGGGGGAAAACCTTTTGTGAACAAAAGGTT
>CAYJJP010000143.1:0-5872 GCA_964370525.1 uncultured Desulfovibrionaceae bacterium
TGGGGGAAGAACCTTTTGTTCACAAAAGGTTTTCCCCCAGAAAAATAATTAATCAAAGTATCCTTAAACCTCTATGCCATGAAAAACCCTTTTTGTCTAGTTAATCTAAGTGCTCAGCCAAAAGTTCAGCTATATGCATAACTTTTAGATCTTGTTCTTGCTTTACGGCGCCGCCACGAATTTGCATAACGCAACCGGGGCAGTCCATGACTATGCGTGAAGCTCCGGTTTGCTTGGCATTGGCTAATTTCATATCCAGCAAATTCTTGGAAATTCCGGGGAATTTCATGGAATAAGAGCCGCCAAATCCACAACAAACATCTTCTTCCTTGGAGGGTACATATTCGGCCACCTTGGCGATGAGGTTGCGAGGCTCGTCCACAACCTTGAGGCTGCGGCACAAGTGACAAGATGCATGATAAGTGACTTTTTCATTGCCTTTTTTAAAGCTATTATCTTCAACTTTTAGGACATTGTGTACAAATGAGCTAAAGTCCGTAACCTTGCTTACAAAGGATGCGCAGCGCAATTTAGTAGCATCGTCAGCATCGCTCTGGTCACCAATAAGCTCAGGATATGAGTGCTTTAAATGTGATGCACATGAGGCACAAAGCGTAATGATGGCATCATATTTGCTGGAATCAAAAGCAATGGTGTTTTGCTTTGACACATCAAGTGAAGTTGTTCTTTGTCCCATCATTTCGAGGGGAAGACCACAGCAGCTTTGATCCATGGGGAAATCACAATCAACGCCATGTTTTTCAAAAATCTTCATGGCGGCAGTTAATTGCTCTGGATAGACAAAGTCTCCGGCGCAGCCTGCAAAAAGAGCCACTTTGAGGCGAGGATTTTTGACCCTTGGCTTAACCTTTTCCCATTGGTCGCGGAAAGAGTTTTTGGCGATGGCCGGCAAGGCTTTGAAGTCTTGTTTGCCAAAAAACATGGCCGGTAAGTGACGTTGATAGGCGGTTCCGGCGGTGACAGGTAATTGTGCGTATTTAGCGAATTTAAGTAAGGTATGGAACATTTTGCGATTTTTCATCACAGAACTTAAAAGAGCCGCATCGCGCGGTGCGCCTTCTTCTTCGTTGATTCTAGCCCTAAGTTCACGGATAAGGCGTGGCAAATCAATACCGCCGGCGCAAACCACCTTACAAGCTTCACAGTTTACACAGTTTTGCAAGGCAACTTTTGCTTTTTCACGTCCGTGGAAGAAGTACGTCATAATCAAACCAATGGCGCCCATATAAATGTAGCCAAGGTTTAAGCCGCCCACAAGGCGATACACAGGACAGATATTAGCACACGCGCCACAGCGTATGCAACGGAATACTTGTGAAAAGAGTGGATCTTTGGCCACGGTTGAGCGTCCGTTATCCACAAAAACTATGTGCATTTCCTTGGTTTGGTCTTTGGCTTTTTCTGCCTTACATTCGCCTGTACCATTATACCATGTTACATAAGTAGTAATGGGTTGTCCTGTGGCATTACGCGCTAAAATCTTCATGGCGTTTAAAGCGTCGTCAAGTTTTGGCACAAGCTTATCGAGGCTGGTGATTGCCACATGTAAGGGAGGCACGGTGGAAACAAGGCGTGCGTTACCTTCGTTGGTGCAGGTACAAAATGAACCGGTTTCTGCCACGGCAAAGTTGGCACCGGTCATGCCCATATCGGCATCAATAAAGTTTTGGCGTAATTGCTCACGAGCAACTTTTACAAGATTATCCACGTCTACATCTTCAGTCTTTCCGGTTACCTTGGAAAAATCGCCGGCAACGTCAGCACACGAAAGGTGAATGGCCGGGAGCACAAGGTGTGAGGGGCCTTCCTTACGTAATTGGATGATGTAGGCGCCAAGGTCGCCCTCAAGTACGGAAATGCCGTCTTCCTCAAGGCGTTTGTTGAGTAAGGTTTCTTCACTGACCATGGATTTGGATTTCATAATGCTTTTTACATTGTGATCCTTGGCAATCTTGGCAATGATTTCATTGGCTTCGTTTGGGGTGGAGGCGCGATACACATGCACACCCTTGGCCTCGGCATTTTTCTTGAACTCTTCATAGTACTTATCGAGATTGCGTGCCACTTCATCCTTCATTTCGCCTATTTTTTGGATGACATCAGCAGCATCTATTTGGCTTAGGGCGTTGACACGGCTTACTTTATAGTCTGTAGCAAACTTATCCAACGTTTTGCGCATCATATGGTTTTCGAGCGCTGCATCTAATTGTTCAGCATATTCAGAAAGGGAACTTGGAGCATTATGCATGGTTTTCTTCCTCCAAAATGATGATATATTGCTCTAATGGACCATGGACACCAACGGCAGGCAGGCGTTCGATGTCTGCTGTGCGACTTGGGCCGGAAATCATGGCATTATATGATGGTTTTTCTTGCATTTTACGCAAAATTGGGGCGATTTCCAAAATATCTTCGTAAATTGTTGATTCTTTCACTAAGAATACGCAAATTTCGCTGATCATGGTGGAGAGACGTTTTTCTTCATTGTTAGAATTGATAAGACAAGTACCGCTTCCGGCAATGCTGACATCGGCTATGACAAAACCAACATCAATACCGGACATGCGTGAGCGTAAACCCTCTTCAAGGAATACAAAATCTTTTTCAACACAGGCTTTTTCTAGTTTTTCAGCTAGTTTAGTTCCAAGTTCAGCATGGTCGCCTTCTTTTAATCCGGGTGCTGCCAGTAAACGGTTTAAACGTGTTGGCAAGTTGCGAGCATTAAGTGGCCCTTTTTCTGTACCCGGCTCGTTGGCAAGTAAGGTACAAGGTGCTTTTTCTTCGCAAAGTTTAATGACACAATCTATAACTTCATCAAGGTTCTTTGCATGTACAATTTTTGAACCTACAATTTTTGACCTTTCGCAAAATAGCTCTGTAACTGCGCTCATTAGGTAAACCCCCTTTAATTATAAAAAGTTAAATGCAACATCTTGCTATGTGTTTATCATCAGCCATACAATTTTCAAAAAATCGTATGCTTAAGACGGATGATTTGCTTGCTGAAAGTTATGTGTCAGCTTATAAAAAACTATGCCAAACTTTCTGCATACAATTCAATACAATGCTTAACTTTTACCGCATCTTCATTTTGAGATAACATATCCTCAAGTTGCATCATGCAGGCCGGACAACCTGTGCTAACAATGTCTGCTTTAGTATCTACAATATTTTGTCGCTTGCGTTCTCCTATCTTTTTAGAAAATTCGTAATGGAAAAGATTGAAAGAACCACCGCAACCACAGCAACGATCAGCCTCATTCATTTCCACTAATGAATATTTCTGGTTAATTTTAATTATATCACGAGGTTCCTTGCTGATTCCCAAAGATTTTTTCAGGTGGCAAGGATCATGAAAGGTAACTTTAACTGTTTTGTCAGAATGTTGTGCTTCATTGGCAGTATCACCATTAATGTCTATTTTAAGGACATTCACCAGAAAAGCAGTGATATCCATAGCCATGGCTGCATATTTATTGGCAAGTTCTTTGGCCTTAGGTTCCATGCGTACTGCATAGCGTGGCCATAGCTCATGAATGGTGGAGATACATGAACCACAAGGGCTGATAATATAATCGAATTTTTCGCTTTCCAATGCGGAAATATTCGCTTTTGTTTGCTTTAGCATACCGTCAATATCGCCGGAAGCAATGGCCGGAATGCCGCAACATGCCAATGTTTTTGGCATATAGACGCCAACGCCGTGATGTTCCAAAACCTTAAGGCATGCTTCACTCATGGCCGTATACATTTTATCCCCAAGACAGCCCGGGAAGAAAGCCACGCGCAAGCCGCTTTTTCCGGCTGGGCTGTTAATATGGCCGCGAAGTGCGTGTAAAGGTTTTGGGGCAAGCGGGCGAATGTAGCGTGCGCCGATGAATTTATCTAACATTTTTGCACGGCTGGTGTTTTGCGGATTAAACGCTTTCTTAAAGAGAAGAGTTTGACAAGGCGCCCCTAAACGCATGCTTAAGTTAAATAACGTGGGCTTGGCCAAAAGTGTACGGAAGATTATTTTCTTTAAAGGATGCAAGCCAATATAAGCAAAAACTATTTCGCGTGCTTCAAGGAAAACATCCATAATCTGCACACCGGATGGACAGTTTGCTTGGCAAGACCCGCACAGTAAACATCGCCCAAGCTTGTCGGCAACGGCTTCCGGGTCTTCAATAAGTCTATGGGATAAATTATCAATGAGGGCAAGTTTTCCTCTTGCCACATCAGCTTCCATCATGGAAGCCCCAAAGGCGGGGCATACAGCTTGACACAAACCGCATTTCATACAAGCGATGATACGGTCGTCAAGAACCATAAGTTTTTGTGCTAATTGTTGTAGATTACTCATTATTTTTTTCTCGCTATTGTCTTGCTAAATGCTCACAAGTTTTGTGGGGTTGAGTAAGCCCTTGGGGTCAAGTGCTTTGCGCAAACGGCGAGAGAACATAATGGTTCCTTTGGACGTTTCTTTTTCAAGCCATTTAGCCTTGGCAGTGCCAATACCGTGTTCGCCTGATAATGTACCTCCAAGAGAAAGAGCTACGTCAAAAATCTCATCGACTGCCTCTTCTACACGGTGAAACTCTTGTATATCACGCTTGTCGCATAAAATGGTGGGATGTAGATTACCATCGCCGGCATGTCCAAAAGTACCCATTTCAAGCTTATATTTGCTGGCAATGTCGTTGAGTGCAGCCATCATGGCCGGAATTTTGGAACGGGGTACTGTGGCATCTTCAAGCACACACGTTGGTTTGCAACGAGCAAGAACGGGCAGTGCCATGCGTCGTGCTTCCCAAAGCTTGAGCTTTTCGGCAGCGTCCTTGGCAACACGCACTTCGCGTGCATTACAGCTGGCAAGCACTTTTTCCACAGCTTCAGCTTCGTCATTCACTTGTGCAGGGTGACCGTCCACTTCAATGAGCAAGATAGCTGCTGCATCTCGTGGAAGTCCGGCTTTTGTATAGTCATCCACACGCACAATAGTATTGTTGTCCAAAAATTCCATGGTGCAAGGAACAACGTGGGCTGCAATAATACCGGCAACAGCCTCAGCAGCATCTTGCATGGTATTAAATACGGCCATGAGTGCTTTGCTGGCCTTGGGGGGCGGTACAAGTTTGAGTATGGCTTGTGAAATAACGCCAAGGGTTCCTTCAGATTGTACCATAAGACCGGCAAGATTGTAACCGGTGACACATTTTACTGTGCGCGAGCCGGAAGTAACACGCTCGCCGGTGGCATCAAAGAAATCAAGTCCCATAAGGTAATCCTTGGTGACGCCATATTTTAACCCACGCAAGCCGCCGGCATTTTCGGCAATATTACCGCCCATGGTGGATACCGTTTGTGAGCCGGGATCCGGCGGATAAAAAAGACCTTTTTTGGCAACTTCAGCGGCAAAATGCGCCGTTACCACGCCGGGTTCTACAATGGCATAAAGATCTTCCAAATTGATTTCCAAAATTTTAGTCATACCATTGGTGAGAATAACAACGCTTTCGGTAGAATCGGGGATGGTACCTCCGGAAAGATTCGTTCCGGCACCGCGCACGGTCATGGGAATACCCTCGTCATAAAGCTTTTTTACCGTAGCGCCAAGTTCTTCCACATTGGTAGGGCGAACCACAAGCGAAGGGATTATTTGTGTTAATACAGCAGAATCATAAGCATAGCTTTGTCTGTCTGCTTCGGAAGAAAAAACATTTTCTTTGCCGAGTAGCGCTTCAAAGTCTTTGCTGAGGTTTTGATTTGACATATGTCCTCCAAGGTTATTTGCATATATTTTAATGTAACAGTTATGCGTTAAATGTACATCTTTACTAACGTAAACGATAGTAACAGCAATTTTTTT
>CAYJJP010000144.1:0-5857 GCA_964370525.1 uncultured Desulfovibrionaceae bacterium
CAAGATATGAAAAAATCTGTTGAACTTTTCCGCCTTGCCGCAAAACAAGGGCATACGGCTGCACAAAAAACTATGACTCAACTTGGCGAGAAATGGTAAGTTAAGTATACATTGATTATTTTCTTGGGGGGAAGCTTTTGCGCCAACTTCGAACTTTGGCCAAAAGCGACTCCCCTTTCCCCTAAAAATATTGCAGTGCCTTGTACAAGGTCTTGAAAAGGCATTTTCTGCCGTAGCTCTCAACTCTCATCTTTTTATAATACACTAAAATATTAGTTTATTTTTTTTGGTACACTCTTTGAATATCTATGGCAACAAGGAGTCTACTATGCAAATTATGCCCACTACATCATCTGCCGATAGCGAACAATATTTTTATGATTTAACGTCTTCAAGCAGTAGTAACGACAGCTTTGCTGAGGAATTAGAACGTCAGCGAGCAGCTCGCGATGCCGTGGCCAATGATGAAAGTCATTCGGTGCAGGTGGCGCTAGAGACCAGCTCTACAGTGTCGCCCTTGCAACAGGCTCCTTATAATCTCACCACCAATGACGGCGTTACTTATACAGCCGATGAAGTGCTTTTTACTCAGCAAGAACTCCAAGAGCTCTTGAGTGATTTGCTAAAAAAGGGCGCACCAGAGTCAACGCTTGAGGAATTACGCAAACTCGCTGAACAACCCGGCGGCTCTAGCTTAGCGGAAGTCAAGGCTTCCTTGCAAAATGAGCGTACCTTTCCGGCTCTGAATAAGGATGAACTTAAGGCTCTTGAAACTTTTGCCGGAAAAATTGATCCCAGCGGTAAATTGTATGGCAATATCCTTGGAAACCTTGCTGCCAATGATGGCAAGGGCGTACTTGAAGCCATAGTGCAAGGCATGAACAGCCTTGGTGATCGCCAAGTTAGTTTTGATAAAAGCGAAATGGCAGTTCTTGGAAAGTCCATTGGGCTTTCTGACGAATCTGCTGCGCAATTGCTCAATTCCTTTGGTAATGGGAACAGTGTTAAGCTGAATCAAACCCAGCTTACCGCCTTCTTAGCACCTGCCTTTAATGATTTTAATTTGCAAAGAACTAACCAAGAGCAGCTTGGCAAGGCGCTTGAGGCAACGCTTGGCGAAATAACCAGGAAAGCAAAGGAACGCATGGAGCTGGAACAATCTGCCTCTGAACTTTCTGCACGCAAGGTTGAACAGAGTAAGGCGCTCATAGAAAAAACAGTGCTTGAAAATGTTAATAATACCTTGGAAAATACCCGCCTTTCCCAAGAAGGTAAGGAAGCAGCACAAAAGCTGACTTCTGAAAATATTCACCATGCAGATAAGAATGAAAAAAGCTCACTGACCCATAGCAATGCCATTCGTGAAAAATTGACGGAAAAAATTACCACCGGCGAGTTGCTTAATGACGGTACGCCTGTGGAAGTTGCTGCCCTCAATAAGGAAATAAGCGGAAAAGCGCGCAATGACGCAGAATTTGGCAAAAATAATAAGGAAAATGCCAATAGTAAGCATGATGCGTGGGGGCAACTCTTGCAACGAGCCGAAACACGCACCGACAATAACAATGCGAAGAATGTGACCACTCCCGTTCTTGGCATTGGCGGATTGAATGCCTTGCAAAATGCCCAAGCCAATGCGCAAAGTCAGGCACAAGCCAGCCGTCAAGCCATGTCGCAACAGGCAGCGACGGCAGCCGCACAAGTGGAAAGTGCTTTGCTCACAGCCGCTAAGAACGGCACCACGAGCCTTGAATTACAATTGCATCCGCAAGAGCTTGGGGCTTTGACCATTATTCTTACATCGCGTAACGGCGAAGTGAGTGCCATGTTACGCTCGGAAAAGAGCGAAACAACTGAAATGCTCAATAAGCAAATGGAACAAATACGCACTCAGCTAGAAGGGCAGGGCATTAAGATTGACAAATTGGAAGCGCAAACCGGTACTAAGGAACAAGCCTCCAATTCGGATATGTGGGATAGCTTGCAGCAGCACAATAAAAGACAGGAAGAAAATGCCCAGCGGGAACATTTTGAACGCATGCGCAATCTTGCAACAGTTCGAAATAGCGGAATAAATACTGACAATTCAACTTTGGAACGCAATATGCATAATGAAGGCTATATGGCAGGAAATGCCACCCAATCATTGTATATTGTAGCTTAACACAGGGAGAATATTATGTCAGCTCTAGCATCCGTCAACGCAAGCACATCTTTAAGTAGTGCCTCCACCTCTGCAACGGGCAGCAGTGAACTTGATAGAGAAGCTTTCATGCTTTTATTGGTGACACAATTTCAATATCAAGACCCACTTAACCCGATGGAAGATAAGGAATTTATCGCCCAGTTGGCACAATTCTCCAGCCTTGAGCAAATGATGAATTTGAATGAGAGCATGGAAGGTTTAACCACAGCCACCAAGAATCAAGAAATGATTAACGCCACCTCGTATATCGGTAAGAATATAGATATGACCGGTAATACGGTGAGCAAGGCTACCGACGCAACCTCAGGTAAGACAACCGTTTCCGGTTTGCGCTATGCTCTTGGTGAAACGGCAACTTCGGCCACTGTGAATGTCTTTGACAGCAACAGACAAATTATTGCCAGCTACAAGTTGCCTGCGCAAGCTCCGGGTACGCATGAATTTAATTGGGATGGACTTACCACACAAGGTACAGCAGCTCCCGACGGTACTTATACTGTTATTCCGGTATTTCTTAATGCAGAAGGAAAAAGCATACAGTATGACAGCGTGGTGGACGGATTGGTGTCCGGTGTTATCACCGACAATGGTATTACCTATTTACAACTGGCTGACGGTCGTAATACCGCTCTTTCAGAGGTGCGCCGTGTTGCTGAGCCGAGAGTTGTGGATACAAATACCGAAGCTACTGATCCTGATAAGGATGAAGATGAAGACAAGGATAATGACAGCACCACCACTGAAAGCGGCGTAAGCACTGAAACTACGCCGGAAACGACAACCGGAACTGAAACAGCAACCGGAACAGGAACTGGAACCGGAACTGAGACCGGCACAGGAACTGAAACAGCAACCGGAACAGGAACAACAACCGGTTAATATATAATCGGTGCAATATAGAATTTTCGCTGCCTGAGCACAGGGCTTTAGCGGCACACAAGACAACGGAGGTTAATATGGGATTATCAGCTAGTTTGTGGACAAGCGTTTCGGGACTGCTTGCACACGGTGAAAAAATGAATGTGGTTGGTAACAACCTGGCTAATGTGAGTACCATAGGCTTTAAATCACAACGTATGGATTTTGAAGATTTTATCTACAAAAACCAATTTACTGCCGGCGGCACTGACCAAGTGGGTCTTGGTGTGGGCGTTAACGCCATCATTGGTGACTTTTCTCAAGGGGCTTTTGAGCTGACCAACTCAGCCACCGACCTTGCCATTGGCGGCACAGGCTTCTTTAAGGTGGTCAATCAAGCCACGGGCGGTGACTATTACACCAGAGCCGGTAACTTTAACTTTGATGCCGAAGGCTTCTTGACCTTGCCAAGCGGCGAAGTGCTGCAAGGTTGGAGAGTGGATAATAATACCAATCCGCTACCGGCTTCGGGTATTAATCCCGTTGTTCAAGAAAATACGGGAATTAAAACTGTTGGTGAAGCCACGGATATTCGCTTGAATACATGGACAATTTTGCCAAAGCCTACAACCAAGGTGGAATTTTCCGTAAATCTCACGTCGGAATTGAATAATGACCGCAGCGTGAGCGTTGATAATCCGCTCTTTGCCATGTCCGATGTGTGGAATGGTAAAGAGGCCATAGACAATGACACATCGCCTCTTTCGTCGGAAGCTTATGAATATTCTGCGCCCATGAAGGTCTATGACGAAGGCGGTAAGGAACATACGCTCACCACATATTTTGACCGCGTGCCCACGGAAGATGAGGACGGCAATCCTATTATTAAAGACTTGCCTACAGGTTTTCAAGTGTATGAATATTTGCTCACCATGAACCCCGAAGAAGACGCACGTACTTTTGGCGGTACTTATGATGCTGCAACCGGTACTTTGACAGGTGCTACAGCATTTAAAGATACAGAAGCCGCCGGTATTCTTATGAAGGGTACCATGATTTTTAACTCTTCCGGTGAGCTTGTGAGTCAGACCGCTTATTCCTATATGGGGAATACGGATTTTGCTCCGGGGCAAACGGTTCCCTTTGCGTCGCCTACTCTTGCTGAAGATGATATTATTGCGGCAACTGCCAGAGCAGCCATCGCTGAGGTGGGTCGGACTGATGCTGTGACTACTGCTGTAGAAGGTAACGCTACGATTACTGCTGGAATCACTACTGCGAGAGATGAAGCTGAATTAATCGCATCTGTACAAGCAGGTATAGCTGCTGCTGAAGCTGCAGGAGAAACTGCTGATACTGAGGTGACTGATGCTCTAGCAGCCGCTGAGCTAGCCGGTGCCGTGGGTAGTTATGCATATTATAAAGCTTATGATGATAGTCTAGGAGTCGCAGGAACTGGTGGTGCTTATGCTTTGGCATATAAAGCTGCGCGTGATGCTTTCAACGCTGATGCCACAAAGGTTGATGCTGCAGGTGATGCAGGGGAAGCTGCATACAAAGACTCCACTGAATATTTAAAAGAATATGATACTCAAGCAAGGCTTGTTGGTACTCCTGAAGAGATTGCGAAGTACGAAGCTTCTTTCAACAACCTTAAACCATCCATTACAGCTCAGCTTCAGTTGGAAGCCGATGCTACTGTGCTTGGTCATCCCGATAATGATGCATCGTGGCAGCCAACCTTAATGTCTGACGAAGGTTATCCCTTATTCGTGGCGAACTTTTCCGGTCAACCCATGGCCAATGCTGTGGGGCAATCCAAGGCAATTACCGATGAAACACGCTCCAAGGATGCCAATGATATCTGGATAGAATTCAGTCTTGGTTTGCAATCGGAAAATCCGCAATCACCTTGGCAAACGGCTGACGGCGTAGGTGGCTTGACAGAAGTGACGCGCGTACCTGCCGGAACTTCGTCCCCATCCATTGCCGATGTATTGAGAACAACACCTACCACAGAAGAAACAAATGTAAGCTATTTGGAACTGGCAACCCTTCTTCCCAATTCAGCCAAAACCGGATCTTCCACAAGTCTTGATGATAGTTCTTACACAAGCTTTGGGTCGCAAGATGGGTATCCGGCCGGTGACTTGACCAATGTGAATATTGATGCTGACGGTGTGGTGTATGGGATTTATTCCAATGGTGTGAATTTACCGCTTTATCAAATTGCCATGTATGACTTTGTGAATACGCAAGGGCTATATCGTGAAGGCGGAAACTTATTTTCCGAAACTCTGGAGTCCGGCAGTATTCAAGAGGCCAAGGCCGGTATTGCGGGTATGGGAACTGTTAATTCTTATAATATTGAACAATCCAACGTGGATATGACACGAGAATTTGTGCAAATGATTGCCACGCAGCGTGGATTCCAAGCAAATTCAAAGGGTATTACTACCGTTGATGTGATGCTTGAGCAAGTTATCAATATGAAACGATAAACTTAAAAATATACTCCATTGTCTTGTGGCGGCTGTTCCCGAAAACAGCCGCCATTTTCATGTGCGTTTTAGCTAAAAAATGTTGTATTTTAGTTTAAGACCTCTGCGCAATTCATTGCGCAAGGTCTTTGGAGCATTGACGATAGTCAATGCGACCGAAAATCAAGAATAGGCGGAGCTTTGCTTCGCCGTTAAGTGATTGATTTTCGTGCCTTTACCTCTGCACACTCATTTTTCTTTATGTGGCTTTTGCCTTAACTCAGCAACAACAGAAATAATATTATTTTTCAAA
>CAYJJP010000145.1:0-5834 GCA_964370525.1 uncultured Desulfovibrionaceae bacterium
AATTTTTTTCAATCAGTCTAATCATTCGATGAGGAATATATACTTTATTTTTATCAAGTTCGTTTTGAATATCTTTCTTAACGTTTTTTAAACTTTTAATAGCTGCTTTTCCCCAATTAGAATCTTTCATCTGACATCTCAAAGTTCTAATGCAATTATCAATAACATTAATATCTTTCTTTAAATCACTCATAATCTAATCCTCCACTTCGATTTCAATAATGTTTTCTTTTCTAATCCAGTAATCATCTTTAATCTGAATATAATCGTTTGAATAATCATTAAGTTCGTTTATAAACATTTTAATAGTCATGATTGTTTCATATACAAACTTACGATGAGAACCTCCATATGATACCGTTAGTCTATATTTATACATCTTTACTGATTCTTCTGTATGTATAGTACCAGCGTCTTTGAGTCGTTGTAAGGCCTCCACAGCTTTATTCAAAGTAAGACCCCAGTCATTTGGAACACTTCTAACCTTAACAATCGAATCATCTTTATCGGGACCTTTAGTTATAGAATCGTCCCACTTATCAAGCATATTAAGAAGTTCTTTAGCGGCATCATTTCTATCTTCTGGAATAACATGTTCTGGTGTCATTTCTTCTATTTTATCAATATATTTTTTACCCACGTGACCGCATACATCATCAATATATACGGTGTCGTATGCCCTGTTGTTTAAAATGTCATCGTAATATTCTTTAGTAACTTTACTACTAAAAGCATATTTACTCACCATAACATCTTTATACTTAAAGGGTTCTTTAAAATATACAACATACGAGTATTTCTGGGATACACAACCTACTTGATCTTTCATAATTCATTCTCCTTTTAAATATTAATTTAAGCTAAATTCACATATTTCATTTGCGCTTCTAACCTTTCAATACGTTCTTCTAACTCAATAACCTTTTCTTTCATCATTTGCATTTTTAAAGATTTGTCCACTATAACACCTCTTTTTATAATAGATTCTTCTAGTATCTGGACAATATCTTTGGCTGTATATTTTACACTAGGGTCAAAATCAGTCATAATCTAATCCTTTCTAAATATTATAAATATAGCGAAAAAACATCCTCCAAAAATAAGACTGTAAACTATCATGTCTAGCATTATTAAACACCTCTTACATTTCGAGTAATTGGTTTAAAATATTCACAACGAACATCTACGGATAAATGTGTGGATGTTTTTAAGCAATGTGCTTTTGTAGCATCATCATTAATCCAATTAAATAGATCTAAATCGTCACAACCTTTTTTATACAGTGATTTAAATCTACAAACTGTATGATGATCACAATTATCACAAGTATTCTTTATTTCAATCATAGATCTTTCTCCTTATAAAGCATACTCTCTTGTACCCCAGTATTGTTTTGATACTTACCAGAATATAAATAGTTTACCATCCCATCAATCGTGTGAAAATACATTTGTCCAATTTCCAATCCAGGATAAATTCTAATATCTTCTTGTGTAGATATAAGCTCTAGTGTCCAGTGACCATTATAACCCACGTCACCAAATCCAGCAGTGACATGAATCATAATACCTTTACGACCAATAGAACTTCTACCTTCGATCATAGGAACATATTTATCCGTATGAACTCTCTCAATACTTTCAGCTAAATATAACTTACCTTTCTTTAAAACAAACCCATTACTATCCATAATATGAGTTTTATACTGAGCGTCGTCATAAATATCAGCAAGTCCTGTGATGTTAGGAATATACTCGAGTATTTTACAGCCTAATCTCACATTATAACTATTAGGGTTGATGCAATCCTGATCAAAAGGGTTTATGGTTATTTCACCTGTATTAATTCTATAACTAATTTCACTTCCTGATAATATCATCTTTAACCTCCTGAATATCTGTAAGTTCATTAAATAATAAAGTATATCTCACACAGTCGTAATGGGTCATTTTACTATCGGATTGCTTTAAAGCTAATAAACAACCTTTAGCTAAGTCTACCAATTCCTCTTTAGTGAACGTTATAGTCCATTCGGTAGGATAATCTTGTTTAGCACTATTATCATGTTCTATGTACATAATTCATTCTCCTTTCAATTTTCAATCATAGCGTTAATAGATATAAAAGTCGTTATCATTGCTGGTAATATTATTACATATAACCCGCACCATACGAAAAACAGTGTTATTATCCATATAACTATTAATAATAACGTTAATATGATTTTTAAAGCTATTTTCATATCTCACCCATTTCATCATCTGGTACATATTCCCATATTCTACCTGTCGGATCCCCTATAGTTCCATGAATATACTTATATATAGTAGCTCGGGAAAGATCGTTTATAGCAGCAGCTGTTAAAGCAGAAGAATATAAACGTATAACACCCTTACCGTCTACAGATCGAACTGGTCTATGTTGTCGACCTTTTTTAATAACATGATAAGTATACCAAGATTTTTTATTTTGAGATTTAAGGGTGTTACTCATCGATCCAGCTCTAATCTCTTCGTTACCATGATACTTATGGATCTTTTCTGGAATATCAATCATTAAGGTACATCGATACATGAGAGGTGATTGAGCTGATTCCACAAATCTTAATGTACCAGAATCAACCCCATCAAACTTTTCAAGTAACTCATCTCTATATTTTCCACCCCAATAATGGAAAAAGAACTCAAAAACTGACGTACCTATGAGGTTTTCTATATAAGAGGCTTCTTGATCAGGATATAACTTACCGTTAACGAGAGTGTTATATTCGATTAATTGTTTATCTGAATCGTAACTTATTGCATAATGGTCTTTTTTATGATACTGATATAACATAATTCATCCTCCAAAATTTTATTGTATACTAATTCCCAAATAATCGATTGAAGCTTTATTCAACCATAACGTATTGTTTTTTAATTCACCCTCCATAATATTTAATAATATAAACAAAGCTTCATCGTCGTCCATCTGCTCGCGTATATTATCAGCGGTATTTTCTACTATTGCCGGTCTAATAGGATTACCATTAAGACTATACCGTACCCTAACCATAAAATATCACCCCTTTTTTTTAACCATTACAATATCTATTAATATGGTATTAGCTTTATAAAGTTCATCTAATTCTTTTTTTAAAATTCTTAATTCTCGAGTTTTGTTTTTGTTTAGTTCATCTAATTCTTTTTTAATAGTTTTAAATTCAAATATAACCCATCCCGCCGCAACAGCTAAGGCTATACATATTAAAACCAATATAACTACTATAAAGATTATGTCCATAATTCAATCACCCTTTCATTAAACTATATCGGTTATTAAGAAAGCTTTACCTAAGAAATCGTTACCGGAATATAACACCAAATCTTTCCATGAAGATGCAAAACTACTGTAAGTCTCACATTTATTATTTTTACTTGAATAGGTTACTTTATCGTTTTTAAAGACTGGTTTATGAGTGGAAATATAAGCTTTGATTTCAATACCCTCATTTTCAGATTTAAATATAACCCATTTCATACCTTTATTACGGCATTTAACTAAATGTTTATCAACGGCTACAGGAGGATATATCCCATTGATAACCTGTTTAAGTTCTCTATAACCACGAGGACCTTCGAACTTTTTAAATAAAGCCATTAATATAGCTTTCTCTTTATCAAATATATCATCGGTACATTTAACTACTGTTTTTGTATCATCTTTCCATTTAACTATTGTTGCAGGAGGATTAAATATAACTTCTTTTATTCCACATAAACCTTTATAATTACTCATTTCCGCTACTCCTTTTTTATTCAAAACTTTATCAATTTCATTAGGTGATATATGTTTTTTGTTCTCTTGACCGTAAAATTTGTTTAGATGTGTACGAATAGCTTCAGTGATATTCACATCTTCTTTCAGGTAACTTTTTTCATCGTTAGTTTTTGTAAAGTAGCATGGTGTAATCCCTAGTCGTGTTCGAATATAAACATCATTCATAAATGTTTTTAGATCTTCTTTCCAAATTCCACTTATAACCCATTCTACTCTTTCTCTCGGAAGATCAAATCTTCTATAAAAGTGTCTATCAGTATTAATTTGATCCAATTTAACTGAAATAGGATTATGTCCAGTGTCAGTGGTTATTTTTAATCCACGTCTTTTACAAGTGTAATCTAATAAAGCTTTCTCGTGTCTATATTTATCATGACACTCACAACACCATGTACCACGAACATATTTTAGACCACCCCAATTGTTTATATCTTCCAAGACAGTATGATTAACAGCACCTTCTTCTAAAATAAGATCTTTTCCGCAATTCATGCATAATTTAGCGTTCATATCTATCACCTCTAATTCATTTAACCATGTTGTTACGTCATCAATTTCTTCTAGCTTATTGACTCTACCTATCCATCTTATTAACACCCTTCTCCATTCACACTTTGAAATATACTGTATATAGTCTACTGGTTTATCAAAACGTTCAATATGTTCATAAAACTTATATTTTATATTATACTCTACACGATCGACAAATGTTTTTGACTCAATATCGTATACTTTCATAAAACGAATATAGTCGTCATGACGTCTTCTATAAATCGTGTTACAATGTAAACAAACTCTAACATACTTGTTACCAGGTAAATATATAGCCTCTTCAGCATATCTAATTCCACAACATTCACATTTATGATGCATAATTCATTCTCCTTTTAAATTTAATAAATATTTTATTTTGTTTTCATCACCATCTTTGAATATACCTACTATGTTATTTAAAACAAACATCTGTTTTAAACCATCCTGAGTAATATAAACTCGATCGTTTTCATATAGTATTTCATCGACGTTGTCCATTTTAACATGCGTCATATAATCAATCATTATTATAATATTGCAAGGTAAAGGTGTTGGTTTAGACTTAGCTATTTTTTCATTTCGCTTAATAGACCAACAATTAGTACAATAATAATAACCTACGTTCGGATCAAATACCATTTGGACTAATGATGATTTACCTCCGCGGATACCACACACGCCGCATATTCTGTCCATAATATAATTCCTTTCTTAGATAGGTGCCCCACAATTAGGACATCTGACATACTGTTCTTTTAAATATAGCTTACCTTCACAATACGAACATCTACTATAATCTTTTTTAATTAACGTAGGTATTGAATACACTACATGTGGTTTATTATCGGCATATACAACAATCTCCTCATACTCGTACTCATATTTTTCATTATCTATTATATAAGGAGGTTCCGTTATTTGATTCACCACGGGAGTTTCTAATGATTCTAACTTAGATTCTAATAATATAATGTTTTCTTTTTTGTCTTTTTGCACAACATAAATAGCTCTTGCTAAAAAACACATAAGTATTATAAAAGCTATAATCTCAGGTCTACCTATATCCATAATTTAAAATCTCCCAGTAATATCAGGATAATACGGTAACTTGTATTTAATACGAACGAACTCCTTCCATTCATCAAGTTTGTGCCCACTTCTAGAAATATCCATATTTAAAAACGCTTCATAATTCATTTGAATAGTACGTTTTTGATTATATGAAGATGGGAGAAGTTGAATCATTTGCCACCAATATCTTTTATCGTTAGTTTCTAGATATAACTCTCGACAACCATTAAGCATTTCCACCGTGAGCTCGAGCAATTCTATTGAATAAACGGAAATATCATTATTTTCGTATACTAGCATTTTTCCATAATCAATATTATCTAATGGACCTTTAGTATATGTAGGACTACCAATTAAATGTTCATGGCTAAAATCACTAAGCTCAAATTCCTTATCTGCGATTTTATGCA
>CAYJJP010000146.1:0-5829 GCA_964370525.1 uncultured Desulfovibrionaceae bacterium
GACATTTGGAGTGGGCGTGCCTTTTTGAAAAATGCATGAAAATGCGTTTTTCAGCGTCGACTAATTAATCAGTGTGTCCTTAGAAGTTATTTCTTGGTGTATTGCCACACGCCTTGCCATTGTGTTGGCGGTGAGTTTCGTAGGTAATCACAGCGTGTTGCATAAAGTTCATAAAAAAGCACGTCGGGATATTGTTTTTGGAGAGTTAAAAAAGCTTCGTATGCGTTTTGAAATTGTCCACTGGTATAGAGGGCGCGGGCTTGAAAGAATTTTTCAAATTCGGCTTCACGTCTTTGGCTTTCTTCGTGGTGCATGGGGGTGACAATGTCTACGGGGTCATTTTTTCCTTTTACTTGTATGCTGTCGAGGGGGAGGAAGTAGGGGACAGTCATGGTTTCGGTGGCAACGCAGCGGCTGACTGTTTCTTGACTTGTGATGATGCCAACGCCATAGACGGGGCAGAGGCCTTCGAGGCGTGAGGTTAGGTTTACCGTGTCACCAATGCAGGTATAGTCAAGAAGTTCTTCACTTCCCATATTGCCCACATAGCCGTCGCCGGTGTGGACTCCGATGCCAATGCGAATGACGATTCCAAATCCGTCTTGGAAGGTGTCGTGCATATTTACAAGGGTTTCTTGCATTTTCATGGCGCTGTGTATGGCTTTTAGCTCGTGATTTTCCACTGTGAGCGGAGCGTTCCAAAAGGCCATGATGGCATCGCCGATGAATTTATCCATGGTGCCTTGGTTGCCGTGGATGATGGCAGTCATGGGGGTAAAGTAGGCATTGAGTGCTTCAACTACCTGTTCAGGATTAAGTTTTTCGGAAATGGCGGTAAAGCCACGAATGTCGGTGAACATGAGAGTGATGGGTCTTTTTTCACCGGTGAGTACAACGTCGCCCATTTCCACAATGCGTTCTACCATGTCTGGCGCCACATAGCGTCTAAAAGCGTTACGCAGGGCACGTTTTTGCTTGGATTCTTGCCAAAAGCGTACAGCTAGCAAGCTTAAAGCCAATAAAACGATGGTTAGCATTACATATACGGGTGAAATAAAGAGTCCGTTGGTGAAAAATTTCCAGCTTGTCCATAGAATAGCTGATAAAGATAAGCCCAGTAGTGGAAGATATACAGCGGCAGAGGCAAGGCCAAAGGTTAATGTGAAAAGCGCTCCCAAAACAATGATGGAAACGAATTGTAGGCCAAGAATATAGGGCGGAGGTTGTATAAAACGTTTGGACAAGATGCTGTCTAGGGTAGCGGCGTGCGATTCAACACCGGGGTAGATGGCGCTGAAGGGATTGGCACGAATATCCATTAGGCCGGGGGCTGAAGAGCCGACAAAAAAAACACGACCGGCGATTTCTTCGGCGGGGATTTTGTTGTTGAGTATGTCACTGGCGCTGAAGGTTGGGTATATGCCGGCGCCGCCTCGAAAGGGTATGGTAAAAAATCCTCTTTTATCAACCGGTATGGAGTATTTACCAATATGTAAACTACGCAGGCCATCCTCTCCGCCTTCGAGGGTGAGGCTATTGTCGTTGAGTGCGCGCATGAGTGAGCGTAAGGAGAGAGAAATAAAGGTACGGCCTCCAATTTGTGCGATGAGTGGCAGCGAGCGCAAAATACCGTCTTCATCGGCGATGGCATTAACAATACCAAGCGGAGCAACGCTCATAAGTATGGGTAAGGGGAAGGTTGCATGCGTTCCACTAAGTAAGTCTTGTCTAAGGTTTGGTGTGTTTGGCGGGTGCATGTCCACAAAGCTTTCGTTGTAGGGGACATTTGTATCAATGTGTGTGGTGTCTCCCGTAAATTGGACATAGGCTCCAAGCACAACGGGGCATTGGCTCAAGTATTGCGCAAAAATGCGGTCGTTGTCACGAAATTCTTTTGGTATGGCCTCGATGGGTAATTCCGTATTAAAATATTTTTGAAACGATTTTTGTACATTAATAATGGAAGTATTATCTGGTTCGGCAAGGATAATATCAAGCCCTATGGAAGCTGCGCCTTTTTCTGTGAGCGCAGCTACAAGTTTGCCCATGAGGTGACGAGGCCAAGGCCACTGGCCAAACTCTTTAAGGCTTGCTTCGTCAAGGTCAATGATGGCCGGGGTAGGGGAGGGTTCACCTCCACGATTCCAATATAAAAAGAGGTCGTAGATTTCTCGGTGAACTTGCTGCAAAATCGGCAAACGTGCTACGGGCAAAGTTGCCATGGCAATACATATGATTATGCCTATACTAAGACGTGTGAACCTTTCCTTGGTGGTGCGAGAAAGTTTTTTCTTATCGTTCACGCAATGCTCTTTGCTGGGCTTTGAGTAAGGGTTTTAGAAGATAACTAAGGATAGTTTTTTTTCCGGTAAGGACATCAACTTCCGTCATCATGCCAGCAATGATGGGAAGATTTTCGCCCCCGTGACTTAAATGAGCGCTATTGGTTCGAACCTTAACTTTATAAAATGTTTCGCCTTGCTGGTTTTGCATGGTGTCAGCGCCTATGGTCTCCACCATGGCATCCATGCCTCCGTAAATGGAAAAATCATAGGCCGTTACCCGTATTTTGGCCTTTTGCCCTGGGTAGAGAAAGGCAATGTCGGCCGGACTGAATTTTGCTTCAATGATGAGTGAATCGTCAAGTGGAACAATTTCCATGACTGTGGCACCCGGCGCTATTACTCCGCCCACGGTATTGGCGTAGATGGCTTTGATTACTCCGCGTACAGGCGAGCGCATTTCCGTGCGTTTTACTTTATCATCGCCGGCGCTTAAAAGTTCGGTGAGCGAAAGATATTGTGTTTGGAGTTCGTTTAATTCTTTACGGTAGGTATTTTCAAGCTCTGCTTCGTGCAAGACGGAGCGTTCCTTGGCCTCCTTGGCAGCAGCTTCCAGACGTGGGATGGAATGGGTAAAGCTCGCCAGCTCGGTTTTGACGGCTTGCAATCTTGCTTCTATGTCCAAAAATTGCACTTCGGAGTAGGCCTTGGCGCGCAGGGCAGGAAGAGCTAAATCTCTTTGTCTTTGGATAATTTTAATGCTGGTCTCAGCTTGTTTTTTGAGCTCTTTTTGCTCGTCGGCCTCACGTTGTTTTGTTTCGCTTTGTAACTTAAGAACTTGTATTTCCGATATGTTTTTTTTACGAGCAGCTTGTAATAATTCATTTTGCCTTTGCACTAATTTTGCGTTTTCAAGTACTTGCGCTGAGTATTCAGGTTCTGTCCCCTTAATGAGTGCTTCTAGCCGGGCAATGCTGGCAGAAAGCTCAAGACTACGCACAAGGGCTTCACGATATTGGCTATCGGCAGCTTCGTTGTCAATGCGCATGATGACGGAATCTTTTTCCACTATTTGCCCTTCACGCACAGGGATTTCTTGTACAATGCCCCCTTCGAGATTTTGCATGAGCTGTACTCTTTGCGAAGGCACTACCTGCCCTTGGCCGCGTGCTATTTGGTCAAGACTGGCAAACCCTGCCCAAGTAATTAAAATAGCAACGGAAATAACAGAGAACCATACTAGGCGCACAGAAGATGCAGCTATTTTTTTTTCTTTAATACTGTGGTCAATGCACGTTTGCATGGGGCTAGGTAGTTGTTTTTGTTGTTCTTTCCCTTGTGTATTTTTATGGGGCATGGCCATTCCTTAATGATCTTGTGTCTGTTTATGTGCTTGGTATTCAATTTGACCGTTCTTCGCAATGATTTTATCGGTCGAACCGCTCCAAATCAATTGTCCTTTTTCCATGGCAATAACAGTATGTACAAGTTGCAACATATTCGCTTTGTGGGTGAATAGTATTACAGTTTTATCTTTTAAATATGGAGCGAGGCGTTTGATGAGGCGGTTTACCGAAGCATCGTCCAATTGGGCTGCCGGTTCGTCCAAGATAATGGTGTGTGGGTCGCCGAGCAGTGCGCGTGCAAGCGCAACGCATTGGGCCTGTCCTCCGGAAAGCCCAAGTCCTCGTTCGCCAAGGGGCATATCTAAACCAAGGGGGTGCTCAGCGGCAAATTCCATAACGCCGGCTATGGTGGCAGCTTTGAGCAAGCCTTCTTCACTATACGGGCAATCGCTTGGCCAAGCAAGGGCTATATTATGGCGTAGCGTGCCGCTGAACAAACGTATTTCTTGCGGTAAAAAGCCAACTTTATTGCGAAAAGGACGCATGGGCGTGTGTTGCATATCCAAGCGTCCGAGTAAAATTCGGCCTTCTGTGGGGGCGTAGAGGCCAAGCAGCAAACGCGCTAAGGTGGACTTGCCGGATCCTGATGTGCCTACAAATCCTAGTTTTGCGCCGGGTAATATTTTTATGTTAATGTCTTTGAGTGCGGTCACGTTTTGTTTAGTGCCGGTAGGATAATAAAATCCTAATTTTTCAAGTTGTATGGGTACGGGTAGGGCTGCTTGTGGCATGGTTTGTGTTTCTTGAGTAAAATTTTCCTGTGGCATGGAGAGTAGTTGTCCAAATCGATTTAAGGTCATGCTGGTTTGTTGAAAATCTGCTAAAATTTGCACCAAGGCGTTCAAGGGAGCAGCAGTGCGACCAAATAATATGACGCAAGCAATGAGTCCGCCTGTGGTGAGTAGGCCTTCAGAAATTTGATAGACACCCATGATGACGAGTAATACCGTTAGTAAAATATTAAAAAAAGCAAGTCCCTGCGTGCTCATCATGGCAAGGGCGGAGCTGTGAATGTGCGTATCGGCCGATTTTGCGGTTTTATCGTTCCAGCCGTGCATGAGTGTGTCTTGCATGCGTGTAGCCCGAATGGTTTCAAGGCCGGTAATCATTTCTGTGAGGAAGGATTGTTTTTCGGCATTGGCGACCATGCTATTTTGTGAAGCTTTATAAAATATTTTTTGTACAGAAAAAGAGAATAATGCTAAAAATGGTATGGAAATTAACGGAATAAAAGCTAAGTTGCCGCCAATGAAAAACATGAGAGCAATAAAGAGTGCTATGAAGGGGAGGTCGGTTAAAGCGAGCAGGGTGCGAGAACCTAGGAAATTACGCACATATTCAAGCTCGCGAACTCGTGCTATGATGGCACCCACATTTCCTGTATCCTTGGTGGTGTAGAGGGCATCAAGGCGTATTTGCAAAAGAGTGCGCATGAACAAACTTTGCAGCTGCACATCAGCATTGCGCCCGGCTGCGTCCACAAAACGCATACGAGACATACGCAAGAAGAAATCCAAGCCTGTGGCCAGCAGCATTCCAATGGCTAGCACCCAAAGGCTTTCAAAGGCATTGTTTGGTACCACGCGGTCATAGACATTCATAATGAACAGCGGCATGGCAAGGGTTAGCACATTGACCACCAGCGATGCAACAAGCACATGTCCATAGAGCGTAGAATAACGAGCCAAAATTCCCCAAAACCAATGTTTACTTTGTGTCATATGTGTACTTCGCGTATTTTTAGAAACACTGATTGATTTTAATTCCTTTGGAACCCCTTTTGTGTTTTGTTTTAAGCCAACACATTGTATAGAATTCTTCAAAAGAATTTTTCGTAAGAAAAATTCGCGTGAAAGTTTTTTGGAAAGGGGGTCTGGGGGAAGAACCTTTTGTTCACAAAAGGTTCTTCCCCCAGAAAAATAATTAGTCAGTGTATCCTTAAGGAAACGCTGATTAAATAGTCGTCACATAAAAAACGTTTTTTGGCTCCATAAAAATGCCGTAAAAGTGCATTTCATGCCCTTATTTTCGGCATTTTTATTTGTCTGTTTTGACTAAAAATTTCTTTTATTTTAAATCATTAATATCTTTTTCAGTGACGACTAATTAGTCGATGCTGAAAAACGCATTTTCATGCATTT
>CAYJJP010000147.1:0-5814 GCA_964370525.1 uncultured Desulfovibrionaceae bacterium
TTAACAAAAATAACTTCTTAAATGATACTATAAATATACCTCAATATATTCCGAGCACGGTACAAGGATAATTCATTTAAAAATCAGTAAATTAACAATAAATCAGTCTATATCATCGAAAATAATCATTTTGTTCTTTCGGCATGGAAGGAATTATCTTCATCATCCCATTGCCCTCCTGTACTTATAACGATTGGGGCTAGTGCGTTGCTAACCTTTTAATATTAAAGGCTATCGCTTTTAATGTAAATCTGAATTGCTATACCAATAACGAAATCCCCAAAAAATCTCAAAAAAGTACATTTCAACCCTTTACAAGCCATTTATATTAGCGCAAAACAATATATAAAAATACATACAAGAAAGCATTTTTAAGCTGTATTGATGATCATTAGTGCGCAAAATAAACTATTTACATGTTGTTCAAATGGCAAAAGCAGGTCTCAAAGCCAATATAAAAGAGGGCGAAACTGTTAAAAGATGCATAGCAATTGAATACACGAACAAAAAAACATAGTACTTATTTTGAAAACTTGACCGCACATAGATTTTCTACTAACCTTTATAAAAGTGAGAATAATTCATGACTCGGGAGTATGATAAAAAAATGGACACATGGCCCTTTTGCGAGAAGACATTAACCCCTACAATTCCGGAAGATTTACTATCTTTGCTGGTAGGTGGTATGAGTGACGCTTTACGGGCACCTGTGGCTCTTATGTCTTGTCTGCCTGAAGAAAGCACAGCGACAAACTGTTTTCATAATTTTATTTTCCCTAAGCGGTATGAAGGTAATGAAAAAAAGTCTATTGATGAGTATTTTTATCCGCCCATATGTACATTTTTTCGTGAAAAATTTGAAATTGCTAAAGAATGTTGTGAGGACGACAGTGCTCGCCGAGGATGTAAAATCTTAGAAGGATGTGTAGAAGAACCTTGTGATGAATATCGCCTACTTTATGATGGTAAAAGTTATGTTCAAAAAAGCAAATGTCATTTAGGCTTAACTCTTTATATTGCAACTATTTCTTACTGTGGAAAAAATCTTGCAGTTTGTACCAGTGGTAAATTTATACTAAAAGATAAAGAAGGTATTGTAATAGAAAATATCCGAAAATATAAAGGTGTAAAGATAGAACAAGATACTATTGATAAGTTGCTTGAGTCCTCAAAAACACAAGAAGAGGCTGAATTACTGAAAAAACATTTTGTGGCAGAGATGCAGACCCTTAATCAAATGGTAGCACAATATTTTAATACCAAGCGTAGAGAAGGGGAGCATAGTTATCAAGAAAAAATCTTAAAAAAACTTTCTAACCTGCCAAATACCCCCGACGAATTTTCAGCTGCACTAAGCAAAATATTAGAAGAGATGAAACTAACATTGGGAGTGAAATATTTTGCCTTATTTTTTGCAGCTAAATCGGATGATGACAGTTTACCGTTAATTGCGCATACAAAAATTTTTTCTGAAGATGGTAAAAAGGAAATTGATATATCGGCTGTAAGTGTTAATTGGCGTAAAATGGGTTTGCCTCCCAAAGATTCTACCATAGAGGTCGCTGAATCTGATTACACAGCAAGCACCACAAAAGGAGTGCGAGGGGAAGGAAAAAAAATACTTTTTGATGCCCTAGACGTTATTCACTACGGCAAGGAGTTTCGTGGTGTTTTGCTGATAGGGGATTTTAAGGAGACATTATCTAAAGAGGATAAAATAGAATGCTTAAGATTTATCAATAGCCTATCCCATATTCTTATGGTTCATGCCCTTGCAAAACGAGCTGTTACCATATCACAACAACTCGATGAGCGTAGAGATACAATCGTGGCTTTAACCGCGCACTCCATAAAGCACTCTCTACACACTTTTTTTGATCATTTTTCGCGGGTTCGACACTATACAAAAGACAGTGCTCATTATGCTAAAATCGCAAATATTTGGGATAAGATGGAAGAGACTATACGAATCATGAAAAAAAATGTAGATTTAGCCATGGCTGCACCGGATACAGCTTTAATCCCAGAATTGACTTCATATGAAATGCAAATAGAATTTATTAATCTTTTAGCACTATTGGAAAATTGTGCCGAAGAAGTACAAATGCGTGCAATAAGTAAACAAATACACTTTAAATTTGAGGATAGTGTCGAAATATTGCCACAAATTCAGGGTGATTATTATATGCTCAGACTTCTGCTTTCAAATCTTTTGGATAATGCTATCAAGTATTCTCAAGGTAGTCGGCATGTGCGCATATTTGCTAACAAAGAAAATATATCTGGAAATCAGTGTGTTGTCATCAGCATTGAAAATGTGGGTTTTGATATTCCCGAAACTGATAGAGAAAAAATATTTGAAGCACATTATAAATCTAAAGATACTGAGGATAAGAAAAAAAACCCTCAAGGAGTTGGTTTGGGCTTATTTCAATCGCAACATTTTGCAAAATTGCACAATGGAATTATAAAAGTCAAGTCAAATGATTTTAGTGAATTTTATAAGCTTATCACGTTTAGTATAATACTTCCCATACATTATGAGAGGAGAAAATAATTATGCCATCAATATTGATTGTAGAAGATGAATTGGTAAAGCCTTTGGAAGAAAATTTTTTCGTGGAGCTGTTACAAGAAAAAGGCTATAAACTGGACTTTGCCGAAACCGGTAATGAAGCCTATACTAAACTCGCAGAAAACACATATAATATGATTCTTATGGATATTATGATAAAACCTGCCGCAGGTGGTGAACAAGTCAATGAAGAATTGACAGGGATTTTACGTGCTAATATGGGAGTTGAGCTTATCAAGTGGATAAGAGAGGGAGAGTTTGCAAAACAAGGTGGAGTTTCTAAAACCACACCAATGATAGTTGTTTCTGCTACTACAGGACATGAGCGCTGGGAAAAAATTAAAAAATATATAGTAGATAGGGATGACATCCTTTATAAACCATGTTCACCTGAAGAAATTGTTGAAAGAATAGAAGAAAAATTTAATTCAATATAAGTGATTTTTGAGAAGGTATATTGTATGCACAGCACTGGGTCTACAAACACTTTTTTACTTGGTCGTTTTGCCGAAGCATTTTTAGGAGACTTCAAAATAGATTCTTCCAAAGAGAAAACTTCTGACGATTTTTTTTGTGCTATCTTAAAAGCTTCTACCACGGCTTTGGGCTTGAAGGTAGCGTGCATTTTATGTAAAAATGATGATGCATGGCATCCATATGACTCAATTGGCATAGAAAATAATAAATTTAGCTCTTTGATAGAAAATTGCGAACTTAACGATATCTTAAAAGAGCATTACGATAGTTATTTTACTAATCCTCAAAAGATAGGGGGCGTATTTTCTTTTTCATATGATGTTTTTCGAAAAATTCTTATGATACCTTTTTCTTTTGGCAATAAAAAACTTTGTGCCTTGTATTTTATTAATGAAAAAACGAGTTCTAATTTAGATGAAAATCCATATGTAGGAGGGCAATTAGTATTTATAAGAAAATTTTTTGAATCGGCTCCAACAAATTCATTAACTCTCATTAATATTTGGAAAGAAGTTTTTTTTGCTGGTTCAAGAGAGGCTTTGCTAGAAAGAGTCAAAGATTTTTGCAACACGCAAGAAAAATTTGAAAAATATGGCTTTTTTGATTTGATTCTTGCAACAGGTATAGATGTTGAAACACAATTAAAGATCTTACCTCATAATCGCACAACATCTTTTCAGTCAGCAGATACAGAATTTGAAAAAATTTCATCAGACCCAAAATATACTACGACCGCATTTCCATTTATAGCTCTTTCTTTGTCTAGAAGAGATATTTTTAATGAACATAAAAATTCTTATATTAATGAAGATTTTATTTCTGGAACATTTGAAAAAATCTTAAAGGTAAATGCTTCAAAAAAAATTAACAACTATTTTAAAGAGAATCTAAAGTTTACAAATGCAGTATTTGACCAGAGCAAAAGTGAAACATTCTCAGATTTCCTTTTTGATAAGTATTTTGACATTGAGCAGCTAAGAACGTATCTTTTTTTGATATATTACTCATCTTTAACACAAGAAGAAGTTATTAATACAGAGCGTATTTCAGCTGTTGATGATATTTATAATGATAAATTGACCCAAAACCTACTAGAACTTTTAAAAAACTACCTTGTACATTGGTCAAAACTAGAAGAAGATGGTTTAATTATCACATCAGAATGGCTTTTTTTATGGTTTGGCATAAAAATGTTACAGTCGTCAATTTTTTTCAAAGATCTGCGTGGAAAATATTCTCCGGGATTTCGTGCTCAATTTTACCAAAACTTTGCTTGCTATTATTTATATTTACTATTTTTAATGCGCAACTTAGGCGAACCGGCACTTTTTCGTTTTTCTGATGTTCCCGATGGTTTTGAAACATTTATTGCTGCTTCGCTTTTTCTTATGGCTGAATACACACATCAAGAAGAAGGTCTAAACATAACAATTCCCTTACATTCGGTATTGCAAGATATATGGTCAAAAGAAGCTATTTTGTATTCCGTACGTGAAGGATATAGAGACCATTTTCATCATGTGTGGAATGTTTGTCTTGTGGGTATGGTTCTTATTGATGCTGGTTTATTAGAAAAATTGAGTCCCAAGATTGACTATGCCGATAAGAAATGTTCCCAAAAAACTCTTTGCAGATATTTAAAAAATCGAAATCTAAAAGTTGCTTGTGGCAATGAAGCAAGCCGAAAAAAAATTCGTCGGAATTGGATTATTGCGGGCTTGCTGCATGATGTGGGCTACAGCTTAGACCTTAACCGTCACCTTCTCGATCATTTACAAATTTTTTCAAACGTGCCCCATATAAAAGATTATTCCAATAATATTGGTGGTTATTTAAAGGAACAAGAACATGATCTAGCCAATATTATGCAAAAAAATTATGCATTTTATCAAGGAGAAAGACTTGATCATGGAATTATTAGTGCTGAATATGTAACGCACCTTGCGCACGTAAAAAAAACAGATAGTACCTTGCACGATGAATGGCGAGAGGAAATTCAAATGGCACATGATGCCATTGCAAAACATAATCTAAAAGATGTACCAATTGCTCCTCAAGAAAATCCCTTAGCCTTTTTGCTTTTGCTTTGTGACCACCTACAAGAATGGGATCGTCCTCGCTTGGCAGGAAGTAAGATACGCCGTTCTTTAAGTGTTCACTTTCTACGCCCTCGTCAAGGACAATCAGGTGGACATGATATAGTCCGTTACTTAAAGACAAATTTGCAGTGGGAAAACAACAAAGTCAGCATGAAAGAAGGAGATAATTGTCTTAAGTTAAACCTTGTATATAAAAATGCAGAAGAAGAAAAATTCGAACCGGCTATGATTTGGTGTCAAAACCATGTGGATTTTCAAAGCATTGATTTGAAAAAATTCTCTAAAGATTTGACAATAGAATTGTCTTTAGATCATCCTGTAAGTCCTGATCTAGGACAAATTGCTCGTACTGAAATGCAACTGTTTGAAGACTATTGTAGGGAAGATGATGAACGTGCTCACCTTGTCAAATGGTGTAGTCCTATAAAAAATAACACATCTTATCTTCACTGTGAAAAAAAGGAGTTTGAGCGATACACTTGGACATTTGCACGTGGAAGTTCTCTTCCTCCCATTGACCATATACCTTCTGGTTTATATCAAGGCTTCTCTGTCTGGAAAAAAAGAGTCATACGGCGTTTAAAAAATATGCTTAACAAATAAGTATTTGAGGATGATACAAAAAACATAATATACAAATATAAAATAACAAATTTCCTTAAG
>CAYJJP010000148.1:0-5813 GCA_964370525.1 uncultured Desulfovibrionaceae bacterium
CGGTGGCGGCACAATTGGCAATAACTTGAACATGGCTGATGGCAGCACGGTGACCATTGCAAACAGCGAAGAAGATACTTCTGGCAAGACTAACAATGCTGCGACTCCGGGCTCAGACGTTCTTCCTGACATTGATATCGCTGATACCACAACCTTAGGTGCAGATGTTGAACTTACCTTTAACCAAGGCTCAACGCTCAACATTGCCGCCGGCTCACTTTTTGACGCCGTACAAGGAACTTTAAATGTGGCTGAAGGCAGCTTCACTGAGGTTAGCCCTCCCACTCCATCGCGTAACATTGACATTTTTTCAGACACTTTTACCTACGCAGAAGCTGGGACTGACGGCCTTGGTATTTTAAAAGTTAAGGAAAGCAGTGTGATTGGCGAAAATGCCACCATCATGGATGATTTCTGGGGCGACTTGGTGGTTGTTACCAGTGAGGCTTCCATGACCTATGAAGAATATAAGAGCTATTTATCAGGTGCAAATGCCCTTATCCAAGGGAATTACGCCACTTTGCAATTTGTTGATTTCGATAACATAGCTATTGATATTACAGATTTTGGCGCCACTTTAAACGAGCTTACAGGCGGTGACACAACCGCTATCAATAAAGAAGTCAGAATTGGTACAGGTATTGTCAAAGAAGGAACTATTGAGGTTGGCTCTGTTTTTGGTGATAGCGTTAAGGACATTACTGTAAACCAAGCGGGCACGACTTTAATCATCAACGGTACTGCCAATGATGGTAATCTCTTTAAAAATGCCGGAACCGGTGAAATTGACGTCAATGCAGGGCTAGTGAAATTAGGCAATGCAAACAATGACAGCTTCTTGAATGCCAATATTGTTTTAGGTGACTCCACAGCCCAAACAGCCGCTTCTCTGCAAATCTTGGGCAGTGTGGACATGTCTGGACAGACCTTAACTGCGCACGACACTACCACTGAATCTTTTAACGATATTTTGGTTCAAGGCAATGCCACGGCTGATGTTCATTACAAGCTCGGCACGCTAGACATTGAGCAAACAAATGTCCGTGTAACTGATATTTCAGGCGATGCTTTCACCACCAAGATGACTGTAAACAATGGTACAGGTTCTGCAAATACCAATACCAATCTTGTCGTCAGCGGTGATAAAGCCGTTTTTGAATTTGTAAACAGCTTAGATCCAAACCCGAACGATCTTTATATGGAAAATGTAGCCTTACTTGACGGTGGTACTTTGAATGTTATGGGTGGCAATACGTCAATACCAATATCAATGACTGTCACAGGTGATTTTCAAGCAGCAGATGGCATTGTGAATGTCATTGGTGGCAATGCAGCAGGCTCTCTCTCTGGTGATCAAAGTAAGTTAACTGTTGGTAACGCCACCTTGGGGGTTGTGAACCTTATCGGCGGTATTGATGATGATGTGAGCAGCGGTGGTGGTGCAGGTAACGCAAATTTCTCTGTGAGCAATGGAGTGGCTAGCGCTGAAACTATTAACATAAATGCAACTCAAGATAGCGCTTTATTACGTGTTGCCTCAAGCACTGCAGCTGCGCAGTTGACCGTTGCTACGCTTAACAATAATGGCGCTGTTAGCATTGAAGATAGCCTTGCTGACAATATTGGTACTGTTTTGACCGTCACCGACACCTATGTGGAAAGCTCGGGGGTTATCGTAAGCTTTTCCGGTAATACTAACGACCGATCTATATTGGATTTAAGCGCCACATCATTTGGTAAAGCCAATGCCGATGGCAGTGCGTACACTATTCAAGGCCAGTATAATTTTTCCACTGGCCGTGGTGTTGTGATTGCCGATGCTTTGACTGTTGAGAGCAGTAATCTTGAAGACAGATTTGAGTTTCAACAAGCTAATGGCGGTGTTCTTTATGCCAAGGATTTCATTACATTTGCAGACACTAAGGCTATCACTTTAGATGATGCCAACATAATCTTGGCAAGCAAGACCTTGAATTCGGCGCATGCAGTGACGCTTGCTAATAATACCGAGCTCGTTTTCGTCGGTGGTGGTACTATCAATACCAATTTGACCACTGCTGACACCGGTAAGATTAGCATTAAGCGTGATACTGCAAAGCTTGCCTTTACAAGCCCTGCTGACACTGTCACCACCTTGAGCGAGAAAAAAACCATAGATGCGGCTGTAGCAAGTAGCCTCAACGTGGCACAAGGCAGCACTTTAGACGTGACCAAAGGCAACTTATTGGTTGCAGCCCATGCTTTTGTTGCTGGGTCTGCAGCGCAAGTGACATCAGCTGGCATGGAAGATGGCATAGGCACTATTATAATTAACGCTTCTGCTCTTGGCTTTATAAGCACTGACCCGAGCTCCTTGGTTCAAGATGCCGACACCAAGGTAAAGGACGACTTCTGGGGTACATATGAGGTCATGGGTTTAGCTGGCAGCGTGTCGTATGATAACTATAAAAATTACCTTGTTGGCGGTAGCAATGCCTTAATTCAAGGTAGTAATTCCACCCTTAACTTGGGGGCTAATGTAACATTTACCGGTCTTGAAAATGAAACCTTGGATAGCTTGGTCAACGGTACACACATCAGGCAAGCCATCAACATTGGCACGGGTACTGCCGATCAAGGCGGAACCATTGAAGTTGGCGCTATTATTCAAGATAGCAACGCCCCGAAGGATATCATCATTTCTAACGGCACCACAGTCAACTTTACAGGTCAAGACGGCAATACGGAATTATTCCAAGGCAACGAAACGGCAAATAAAAAAATCCTCGTGGAAAATGGCACAGCGGTCTTTGGTTCTGCCGGAGTAGACGCAACTTTGAATGCTGATATTGTGCTTGGCGACTCCACTAACAACGGTCACGCAATTTTCAACGGTAATGTTAACATGAGTGGCAATAACATCAGTCAAGAACTTGGGGGCGACCATGTTGTCACAATTCAAAATGGCGCAAAAGTGCAAATGAATGAAGTGGAAATTGACATTTTCAATCTGGCAGGAAATTCCGAACTCACTCTGCAAAGCCTCACCATTACAGAAAAGGGGAGCATAGGAGCTTTAAATGCCGATGGTACTGCGGTTGAGGGAAGTGGCTCTTTAACAGCTGAAACGCTTAATTTAAACTTCGCCGAGTTCACAGTCTACAGCGGTGTGGTGAATGTTGAAAAGTTGATTATGGATGCCCAGTCTAACTTCTTTACCGGTTCCAATGTGCTAGGTGGAAGCGGAATTACCATTGCTGGATCCGTTCAAGGTCATGGCGGCTGGATGGCCACAGACCCGGCGTGGAATGCAAACCCTGCGCTCAATATGCCAAGTACGGCGTCCTTGCAGGTGCTTAAGAGCTTTACTGATAACACGACAACTCCCGATACCAGAGTTAATACAAAAGTTGGCTCTTTCCAAAATGGCCTCACTGCCTTAGGCACTCTTAATACAACTAGCCGTGCCTTTGTTGACGGCATGAGCGATGATAACCGCATGGCCACAGAAATGAATCACATGGTGCAGTCCGGACTCATAGCTTGGGGCAATCCAGCGCATAATGCAACAAATACCACCGCCGCCATGGCTTTGTACGCGCCCATGGTCTTAAATCCTGCTAACAGCTTGATTTCCGTGGACGGAACGGTGACTGTCGTCAATGACGTACCCACAAGGGCTGACGGTACACCTTACAACCCTGCATACAATACAGCCACCTTTGCCGCCAACTCCCTTACTATTGTGGACGCAAACGCCATGGGCACACAGGCGGCTCTAGCAAGCGTTAATGGCACATTGAGCGTAGATGCCGATGCTAGCTTGGTGATTATGGGCGGGCGTAATGGGCAAAGTCTCACCGTAACTGATGGCTTTGACCATGCCGCAACTTCTGTGAGCGGTTGGGGAGAAGCAACCACAACAAGCGGGGCAAGCGGAAAACTTCTCTTTGACTCACGCTTAATGGCGGCTAACCCTGCCAATCTTGGCGGTAATTGGAATAGTACCACCAATGAATTTGTGGTGAACATGCAAGCCGCTGCGGCAAGTTCTGTGTATGGCAATATACAAGGCGGAGTCGGAGCTCTCTTTGACTCTGTAGCCAGTCAAGGTTTAGACGTATATTCCCAAAATGCAACAGTGCGCCTTATCAGCCGCTTAGACAGCCAAAGCTTTAACCCAAACATGAACCAAGACAGCATTACCCAAACCTTTGAAAGCACGGCACAAATAGCACAAGTGGGAGCCGTCAGTCGTATGACCATAGACGCCATCATGTCTGCGGGAAGTGCCGCCGTTGCGCGCAATACCGTAAGCAAAATCGGCTCCAATGCGCAAAATGTGACGGCAATGCATATGAATAAAGGCGGCGGCGTATCCGGTGGTTCTGCTGAAGATAGTATGAAAAACGGCGTGGGCTTATGGCTCATGCCCCTATATAAATGGAACAATGTCAACGGCTTTGAGGCAGGAAACTTTGAGCATGACTACACCTCCGGCCTTGGCGGCATTGCCCTCGGTGCGGACTATACCTTTAATGATATGTTCCGCATAGGCGTGAGCTTCAATGTGGGCGCAGGTTATGCCGACTCCGGCGGTGAATTGCTGGAAACCAACAACGATTTCGACTTCTGGGGCGTTGGCCTTTACGCCGCCTTTTCCAAGAATAACTTTAACCTCGTTGCCGATATAGGCTACAGTGAAACCTATAGCGAAATCAGCCAAACCTTACCAAGTGCGCTTGGTATGGGCAATAATAGCACCCATGTGGACGCATCTGCCCTTACCCTTGGCCTCACTGCCGAATATGTCATCAAAACAGATCTTGTGGACATTATTCCGCATGTGGGCGTGCGCTATGTGAGCGTCACCACTGACGAACATGATGTGAAAAACAGCGTCGGTACGGTCTTTGAGGTGGAAAGCCAAACGCAGAATGTATGGTATTTCCCTGTGGGCATAACCCTAGCTAAGGATATTGTATCAGAAAGCGGCTGGACATTTACACCTAAAATTGACCTTGGCTTTGTGGCGGCGGCCGGCGACTTTAATGCCAAAACTCGCGCCTCCATGCCCGGCTTTGCAACTAGGATTGATGTGGAAATGCAAAACGTGGACGGCTTTGCCTTTAATGGTGGTGTAGGCTTTGACATTGCCAATGCGGACAATGGGCTGAGCCTTGGGCTTAATTATAATTTGCAAGCCTCAGAGCACGAGACGGCGCATATGGTCTTTGCGACGTTTAGGTATGAGTTTTAGGACAATATAAAAAAGTGAGCGATGCTGCATGGACAAAGCAGCTTGAACCGCCACAACTATCGGAAAAAATAGAAATATATGACAAGCCGAATCTGTTTACTTTAGTCAAAATAGGCATAGCCGAAAAGAATGTGGATGATGTGAATAAATGGTATCGCATGATTCAAAAGGGTAAATATTATGACGAAAGATTTTACGATACCATTGCGCAAACAATTCAAGAAAAGAGAGCCTTTACTTAGTCGTCACTGAAAAAGACATTAATGATTTAAAATAAAAGAATTTTTTAGTAAAAACAGGCAAATAAAAATGCCGAAAATAAGGGCATGAAATGCACTTTTCCGGCATTTTTATGGTGCTAAAAAACGTTTTGTTGGGACGACTAACAAAATTTGAGCACCGGAGAAAATTTTGCGCCACGAAAAATGAGCCGCAATTCACTTGGGCGAGCGCGAAGCGACATTTGGAGTGGACGTGCCTTTCTGAAAAATGCATGAAAATGCGTTTTTCAGCGTCGACTAATTAGGGATACACTGATTAATTATTTTTTTTGTGAGGGGGGAAGGGGAACTTT
>CAYJJP010000149.1:0-5758 GCA_964370525.1 uncultured Desulfovibrionaceae bacterium
ACAATAAGTCGTTTGCTACGTGCATCCACCACAAGTCCTAAATCGCAAAACATGGTTCCTCTGACATTTTTTGTCTCCGGCAATTGCCCCATGGGGAGCACACGTACAAATGGGCTGGATTCCCATGTTTTTGTGAAAATTGTGTGTACTTCTTCAAGGCTTGTATCACGCAATAATTTTGTATACATTGTGCTTAAGATGCCTCTATTGATAGGCAAAAGATGTGTATTGAACGAAATAACAATGTCTTTTCCTGCTATGGCAGACAGTTCTTGCTCAATTTCGGGAGTATGCCTATGTTTGCCCAGGTTGTAAGCTTTAAATGTGTCATATACTTCGCAAAATAGCGAGCCGACGCTGGCTTTGCGTCCGGCGCCGCTCGTGCCGGATTTGGCATCAATGACAATGTCGTCAAGGGAAATAAGCTCGTGTTTTAAAGCGGCATAAAGACCTAAAATACTGGAAGAAGGGTAGCAGCCGGGGTTGGCGATGAGTTGTGCGCTTGCAATGTGCTTTGCATAAAGCTCCGGTAATCCATACACTGCTTGCTTAAGGGCTTGTGGTTCAGTGTGTGTGACATTGTACCATTTTTCGTAAATATCTACATCACGCAAACGGAAATCTGCCGATAAATCAATTACTTTCACGTTCTTTGCAAGAAGTTCAGCTCCCATGCTCATGGCTGTGCTATGCGGTACGGCCAAAAAAACCACGTCGCATTCGTCGGCTGCTTTTTGCATATCCGGTTCAGATATAAGAACATCAGCTCCGGGTAAGCCTTGCATAAAAGGGTAGTGCGTCCCCAGTGTTTTTCCGGCTTCAGAGCGTGAAGAAGCAAGCACCAGTTGCATGTGCGGATGTTGTGTTAAAAGGCGCACAAGTTCCATGCCGGTGTATCCGGTAACGCCAATAAGCCCTATTTTTATTTTACTATCTTTCATTGTAAAAGTTTCCTACCTTGTTTTTATAACATATTTCATGCGCACTTCATACAATACATCCTTGAGTAAAAGTTCTTCCTCTTGCTCAAGGCAGCCCTTGGTTTTGCTTTGCAACATTTCTAAAATATCAATGGTATGGCGCGCTAATTCCGGATGATCTTCCATTTGCCCTGTTTCCGGGTTAGGTACTTCGCCAAGTTGCATAAGCGCAGAGGAGGCCAAGGATAGGATGAAGGTCGAAAAAGTTACTTGTGGTAGGGTGGGCGGTACTATTTTAGTGCAATCGTCCATGTTTTAACTCCAATTATCTGAAATATTTGTGCCATAAGGTGCATTTAGAGCCAAGGTATAAGCGCTCATAGCATGCTCCAAATAGTTGTTTGAAGCCAATTCTACGCCTGCTTCCTGTAAGGAATGTGCTAATGCGTAAAGTCCGGCGAGGACATCGGCAAAATCTACATATCCCATGTGTCCCATGCGGATAATGCGTCCTTTTAGGTGATCTTGTCCGCCGGCCATAAGGATGCCGTGATTTTTTTCCGCCAATGCTAAAATCTTGCCGGCATCAAGTTCTGTGGGCAAGAGAATAGAAGTAAGTCCCCAAGTAAAATGATCTTTCACAAAAAGTTCAAGTCCAAGAGCCTTAATTCCACATCTTGCGAGCATGGTTAACGCCCATTGCTTGCCATAGAGCGACTCAAGGCCAAATTCTAATATCATATCAAGGCTTTCATCCAGCGCCAAGAGTAAACTTACCGGTGTTGTGAACAGAGTTTGTCCTTTAAGTATGTTTGCTCTTTCCTTGGGTAAATTAAAATAAAAGCAGTCTTGCTCAATGTTTTCTGCTTTTTCCCACGCTCTTTTTGATAGGGCAAGTAGGCTTAGCCCCGGAGGAACCATGAGTCCTTTTTGTGAGCCGGTTAAAAGGGCATCTATGCCCAACGCATCCATATCGCACGGCGATATGCCAACGGCAGAAATTCCGTCCACTACGAGCAGAACATCACGTTTTCGTGTAATGGATGCAATGTCTTGCACAGGATGCAGGGCGCCTGTGGATGTTTCGCTAAGTTGCAGGAGTACGCCGCAAATGTCTGCATTGTTCTGTAAAATCTGTTCAATGTCCTTGGCAACGACCGTTTTTCCCCAATCAAGCTGATGTTCATGTACGCACAGTCCATGCTTTTGCGCTATTAAGCCAAAACGCTCGCCAAATTTACCGGCATTTACCACGAGAACTTTTTCGCCCTTATGGAAAAGTCCTTGCACTGCTGCTGTCATGGCGCCGGTGCCGGAACAAGATAGGGGGATGACGGGTTGTTCTGTGCCAAAAAGCTTTTGCAATTTAGGTTGTAAATCCAACATGATTTTTTTGAAGTCACTTTTGCGATGGTGCAACATTTCTTGCGCCATACGCAAACGAACGCGTGAAGGTATGGGTGTTGGGCCTGGTGTGAGCAGTCGTGTTTTTTGGAGCATTCTAGCCTCTTGTTTTTATGATAAAGAACGTAAAATCACTTTTGGAAATGTATAATCATTTTTACGCCTTCGTCAAGGTTTTCTAGCTTCCATGTGGAGCATTGTTGCAAAATATTAGCGGGGCTATGCGCATTGCTTTCCACAATGTTTCCAAAGCTCTTTATGCACAATACACCCTTGGAGGGGATGTTGTCTTTTTTCAGTATGTTGTATTCTTCTGAACTGATGTGCCGAGAAGTAAGCGTTAGCACATTGCCTTTTTTTTGTATATTAAAAAGACCTGTAACTTCGGGATGTTCGTAGGAAGAAGTGTAGGAAAATTTTGTTTGAAAAATGGTGGCCGTTTTGGAGCGCAATTCAAATACGCTGGGCTTGCGCTCTTGCATGACACGTTTAAATTCAGAAAGCACTTGCCCGGCGGCCTTTTGCATATCAATGCCCGCATCTTTGCGCAATGCGGCATCATACATATACATCATTTGCATTTCTCCAATAAATTCGAAAGAATAGCTTTCTTCGCTCAAGGTTAAGGTGGCGAAGTATTTATTGGGCACAAAACATGCTGTGAGCAAGAGGCATAGAAGGCAAGGTACGATAAAGCAACTATATTTACAAAGTCTTACGATAATATTCACCTAATGTGCTTCTCCCCAAGACGGGCCAATCCCCCAATCTACGAGCAAGGGCACGAGAAGATTTTCTTGATTTAATTGCACGCCCTCCATGAGCTCGGCCACACGTTTTCCGGCTTCTTCGGCTGTATTTTCCGGTGCTTCAATGACCAATTCGTCATGCACTTGCAAGCAGAGCTTTGCGTTAAGTTCGGCAAGCTTTGCATCTCCGTTTACGGCAAGCATGGCAAATTTAATAATATCTGCCGCAGATCCTTGAATAACGGTATTGATGGCTTGTCGGCGAGCGAGGGCTGATTTCATGGTGTTGCTGGAGTGAATATCCGGCAAGGCTCGGCGGCGCCCTGTCAGGGTTGTTACATAGCCTTTTTCCTTGGCGCTAAGTTCAATGCTTTCATAAAATGCTTTTAGCTGTCCGAGATGCTTGAAATAATTTTCAATAAAAATTTTCGCTTCTTGGGTGCTGATTTGTAATTCTTGAGCAAGTTTTTGCGCTCCCATACCATAAATTAAGCCAAAATTGATGGTTTTTGCATTGCGCCGCTCATCGGCGGATACGTCGTCAATATTTTTATTAAAGATAAGCGCGGCTGTATTGGTGTGAATATCCATATTATTTTTGAAGGCTTGCACTAACACAGGATCTTTAGACATATGAGCCAGCACACGCAATTCCACTTGAGAATAGTCAGCAGAAATAAGCACATGCCCGGCTTGTGCCACAAAACATGTACGCATACGCTTGCCAAGTTCACCACGAATGGGAATGTTTTGTAAATTGGGATTGCTGGAAGAAAGGCGCCCTGTTGCCGTAGCCCACTGATTAAAATGACTGTGAATACGGCTGTTTTCGTCAATAAGGCGTGGCAAGGGTTCAAGGTAGGTCGAACGCAATTTTTCTAGCTTGCGAAATTCCAATACCGCATCCACCACAGGATGACCGCTGAGCTTTTCGAGGCGTTCTTGTGAAGTTGAGAGTTGTCCGCCCTTGGTTTTTCCTGAGCTTTTGAGTTTCAACGTTGAAAAAAGCACTTCGCCCAGCTGCTGAGCAGAGCGTATATTAAAGGTGGTACCGGCGGCGGCAAAAACATCATTGCTGAGCGCATCAATTTGGGTTTGCACATCGCTTAAAAAATGCCGGAAAGCTTCTTGATTGATGGCAATTCCAAGGTATTCCATGCTCGCAAGCACAGGAATGAGCGGAACCTCAAGTCCTGTATACAGGCTTTGCAATCCGAGCTTTGCAAGCTCTTTTTCAAAGCCCTGAGCTAAAGCTAAAGCCTTGGCTGTTGGAGGTAAAAGGTGCGAATAATCAGTATTTTCTATGAAATCAGACCATTGTACTGCTAGCCGTGCCCATGCGTAATCTCTGTCCTCAGGGCGGAGCAAATAGGCTGCAAGACCCAAATCAAACCATTGAGTGGTTGCAATGCTTTGCCATGCAGCGTGAGTGCGCAAAAGATTTTTTACATCGGGGCAAACAATACGCACGGCGTTCTGTATACACTGCACAATATTTTCTGCTGAAATGTCAGCAAGGTGCCAATGTTTATCATCCATTCCGAGTACATAGCCTTGTTCGTTGCGCATACCTTGATAAAGGTTTGCAGGAAATATGGCCACTGTTTTTCCTGTGCAGTCCGGCATTTCTTGAATATCTTTAAGCAAGGAGGGCTTTGGTATGTCCATTTGTTTCGTGGATGAGTTGACATCAAAAAGTGAGCCTTGCATGGCGTTTGCGGAATTTTTTGTGGCACTAGGTGTAAAGTCTTGTAGTTGAACGCTAAAAGCCTTGCTGCGTAACATGCTTTCCACTTCACGTCCTAGGGATGTAAGCTCAAATTCTCGTAGTATATTAAGGAGTTCTTGTGGATCAAAGGATTGCATGGCGAGATGCTCATTTTGTATATCTTGACAAAAGTCTGTGCTCAAGGTGGTGAGCTTTCTGTATAAAAACATATCTTCAATGTGCGCAGATATTTTTTGCTGCATTTTTGGGGGCATACGCTCAAAACCATCACGGATATCTTCAAGGCTGGCGAAATCCATAAATATTTTTTGTGCTGTCTTTGGGCCAATGCCGGGAATGCCGGGAATGTTATCGCTGGTGTCCCCAATAAGCGCTTGAACATCAGGCCATTGCGTAGGAAGAAGTCCTGTGTCTTGAGTAAAATCCGCCATGGAAAGTAATTTTTCATCCTTACCTGATGGATCCCACATCCACACATTTTCGTGCAGGCATTGGCGCAAATCTTTGTCGGCACCAACTATAATAACAGGCATTTGCTCCCTAAATTTTTTTGCCAGCGATGCAATGCAATCATCGGCTTCGCACTCTTGCGAAACGTGCAAGGTTATGCCAAGACTTTGAATGACTCTCTTAATGGGGTCTAATTGTTGCAAAAGTTCTTCGGGGCTGGCGCTGCGATTGGCTTTATAAAGAGGGAATAGCTCGTGGCGAAAATTTTGCCCTTTGCCGTCCATAAAAAACACGCAGCGATTGGGCTTTTGTTCACGAATAATGCGTAAAAGTAAGCGAGTAATCATATATATGGCGTTGGTGGGGAAACCGTCGGCTCGTTGCAATGATGAATTAGCATAAAAACCCCTATAAATGAAGGCCGTACCGTCCACAAGAAAAAGTGGATTTTCAATGCCAAGGCGTGTTTCTAAAAGCATATTATTCTCTTTTGTATAGTATTTCTA
>CAYJJP010000150.1:0-5744 GCA_964370525.1 uncultured Desulfovibrionaceae bacterium
GTGACAGTTCAAACTCACGCGCCTCAATGCGTAAAAGCATCATGGAAAACGCTTCTACCAAGACATTGACAGGATCACTGGCATCATCACTGGGTAATAAATCAAAAACGGCCTTGGCCTGTTCATAGTCACCCTGCGCCATCTGTGTGCAAATATCCGTTAATCTTTGATAAAGATTTTTTCCTGTCATGCGTGCCCCCACATGCTTATCGTATATGCCAAAAAATTGGGCAGGTCAAGTTGTATGCTCTCGCATAAGTCCGCAAAGTTAAATACCGTCTTGCATTAGTATGAATTACACGTTGAGAAAGTTGACATAAATTTTCTCTTAATTTTCCATAAATTTTTTCTTGACCAACAGAGCTTGAAAGTATAGAAGACTCTGAGTGCGTCCATAGCTCAGTTGGACAGAGCAGGAGCCTTCTAAGCTCTTGGTCGGGAGTTCGAATCTTCCTGGGCGCGCCATGAAAAAACATAACAAAGTAAAGGCTTTCTGGGAAATCTAGGAAGTCTTTATTTTTTGTCCAACTTTTAAAAACTTTATTTTGTCCAACCTCTGTCCAACCTTTGCCCTAGTAAGCTGTATTGTGCTCTGTGAAGGTTGGACAGCATCCTCTTTTGTCCAACCATTCAAGCTTGTCTAAATTCTGTTCAAATTCTGTCAAAGTTCTGTTTGATTTCTGGTCGAATTTTGGTGAGCATCTGTCAAAAGTATGGTGTCATTTTGGCTAGAGTATGGTGAAATTCTGTTTAAGTTTTGGTGAAATAATGGTCAAATTCCGTCACTTTTTTGGTGCAATAATAGCCGTATATCAGCATTCAAATACATCTGCTTTATCGGGGTGAAAAATATACTGTATTAAATTAAGGTGTTAGTCTTTGCGCATACGTCAAAGAATGGTGTGCCCACAAGTTGCTCATTGCCTTTTGGTGCTGGGTATCCATCAGCAATACTTTTTAGAGGATATTCTTGCCGCCGGTAGTAGTTTGTATAATCAGCTTCTAGCCACTGATTGTTATAGCATGGTGGTTTTATCTGCTCACCTAAAAAATATCTGGCACGGCTTAACAAGGTTAAAACTTCAAGCTCTTGATACGGCTTGCCATCGACTCGGCTATATCCCCTAAGGTGTAACAATAGGGAAATAACTTTTTTGGAAGTGTGCTTCTCACTTAAAAGATATACAAGTCTTTCTATATAGAGTGGGCTTGCATAAGATACGCCGTTTAGGTCTGCTGGGTGAGTATGACGTCTTAAAAATTCCCATGAAGAACGCCACGTCCACGCTTTCCCTTTTGAAGTCTTAAATTCTTTTGCGTTAAGCAGTGCCGCAAGTTCGGTATGATTTTTGTATTGCAATCTAAATTCGAGAAAACTTTCTAAATCAATCTGCATAAATAATTTCTCACGTTTTTTTATTCAAAAAGTTTTAACCTAGGGTACAGGTCGGAAAAATTATTTTAAATCAAAACTCGCCTACTACATGGGCAGAAATTGGCAAAAAACACTATGCTAGAGTTCAGACAAGTTCTTAATCCTGCCATCAGACACCATGCCATTAAGAGTAAGCTTACCACTAGCAAATAATTCATATCTAGTCTTGCCAAGGATAGAGCGAACAAAAGAGGGGTCTTCTTGAAGTTGTCTTTTCAACCACTGACTATAGTTTTCTTGTGTGAGTTCAACTTTAGCCTGTTCTGTTTTCGGGTCTTTGGCTATAGAAAATTTTGTGCTTGTGCTGCCATCACGATGATTGACTTGCCTTGAATCCCACTTTACGCTTGGACGTGTGTATGCTATATCGTCAAAAAATATAGGAATATAGACGCACATGCAATTTATATGCCTCGGCACTTGTGGTCTTGGCTCATCTTTATCAAATATACGTCCATCATCTTTCCCACAAATTAAACAAGTTCTATTATCTAACACACCGCAATATTTCCATTTATAGTCTAGGTCTTTGGCAAATTCTTCTAGTGATTGCTCTCTGGCATAGTTTGAACCAGACATTAGGGCGGTACGGCTCAAGGCAGAAATTTGTGGACGTGAACCCTCTACGCCTTGGGAACGCATAAGGCTTGCAGTTTGGGAAACACTCATACCTTGGACAAGGGCTTGACGTGCCGCCTGTGTGATACGCTGGGCAGAGGTAGCTTCCATGCGTGATAACCATTCCTTAATCGTAGCACCATCAATAAGCATACTATTTTGGTAAGAAATAACTTGTGGTAGGGTCACGGCTTTATTAGCAAGGTCTATATGTACAAGAGGGGACAATATCGCTGCTGTTTGTGCTTGTGCGTAGGTCATACCATCAAGCATTGCATTATTTACAAGTGTATTAATATTTGAGCTGTAAGTAGTGGCGACAATATCACGGATAGACTGAGCTTGTTCTTGGAGTAACTGCTGTTTTTTGGCTATGGAAAGACGGTTGTAATCATCGGCATCAAGATATTTTACTTCAAGCTTTGCCAACTTTGCGGAAATATCTTCTAAACTTCTGTTAAGCACTTCAAGCATATCATCAGCAAGTTGCATTGCTCGCATGTCTACATAATGAGCTTGTTTAAGGAAATTATCATAAATCTGCTTGTTGCCGTCCATATGAACCTCATATTTAAGTTAGGGGAAACGGACATCCCGTCACGTCATTTTCGGCATCCCCTTGTACCGAACCTTAATTTTTCGCCACAAAGCTGTTAAGCTAAAGGAGGTGAGCAAGCCCATGTATCACAACATGCAATTAAGGTTATTTGGCTTTTGTTCGGCATTCCACAATGATGGAAAGTAAATATATATTAAGGTGTTGGCTCTTCTGCTGTAACTGCAATGCGTGCCGCTGCTTTTGGGTGGAAAAGTGCGATACTGCAAAGCCATTCAATGTGAGTTGTCCAAAAAGAACCGACTAGACCCTCATCGTAAACTTGAATTTCCTTGCATTGTAAGCCACTTAGGTACTCTTGAGCACCAAAACGACAAGCATAAATGTCATCACCAAGGATATTGTTATTTTCATGGTCATCACCGATTAGATACATCGGAATACCTGCATACGCTGACAAAGGTTTTCCGAATATATCGCTAACAGTTTCAACTGCTTGACCGCTCGAACGAACTAAATCGCAAATCTTACGACGTGTGCTTTTACTGCAAAAAATCGCATCGGCTGTGCCTGTTACGGAATCAATCATCTTATCGACATCTGCCAAAGTGATAGCACCTGTCACAGAAACAACTTGCTCACTCTTTAACCTTTGTTGCAATCCATTAAATTCCTTAGAATTTGTGGTGTTATTGCCAAGGAAAAAGTTTTTTGTAAATCTATGAGCAAGAGCTTTTGCACGTTTTCTATCTTCTGTGGCTCTTAAATCATTGAGAGAACCTTGTGCCAAAACCATCGCCCTATCAAGTTTACCTTTACCGTTAAGGATACGTAAAGTTTCAGTATAATTATCGGCTGTGCCTGTGGACTCTGTAAAATCCTCGTTATAATCACGAAAATCAACTGTTGGCAGTGTTTTTTCGACATTATACGAATAAGCCGAACCATTTACATTGACGAATGGCAATACTTGCAATACAGGGCTTGTTTCTGCAAATAAGCTAACTATGCCTTTTTGCAAGGGATTTTGGATTAATTTACTAAATTCTGCTACGGTATACATAAATCACCTCTATTGTTGGTAGCCACGGCTCATAAGCGCATGGGAAGAAAGTTTATCTAAATTTTCAGGTTGTGGCATCGGACGCTTGGCATCAGGGGAATCTTTTTGCTTTGGTGCATCGAAAAGTCCTAATGAATAAGCATCATTTACCCATTTAATACGGTCGGTTAAGTGCAATCCTTTCGGAATTAGACTGTGATACTTTTCAGGTATTTTCAAAGCTAAGTCATTGAAAACAGACTCTAAAGTTGCGTTGTTCGCCTCTTGCGCTGCTACAAGAGCATCGTACTTAGCTTGAAGGTCGTCACCGCTCTTTTGCTGCTCAGGTGCTGCTGGGGCTTCTGTTTTTTGCTGCTGCTCGGGTGCTGCTGGGGTCTCTGGAGTATTTGTTTCTTTTTTATCCATTTTTTGTGCCTCCATTAAATGGTATTAACTTTTTGAAATTCTTGGTTAAAATCTTTTATTTCAAGTAGCTTAACTAAAGCTTGCTCTCGGCTTAGGTCGGGGTCTTTTTGCATCAGAACATCAGCTAAATCACAAAGTCCTAGCTCAAGCATTGCTTCCCATTCTTTGACCTTATCAAGTGTGCTGGTGACTGGTTGTAAGTCTGCAAAATTCACCACAAGAGACGCTTTGTCGCTGATATGGTCTTGTGAATGCTGATTGTGTACAATGCGCCATAAATCGAAAATTTGCCTCTCGAATCTGCCAAAAAGTGCTATGGAATCGGCTCTTTGCTCCATCAGCTCGGCAGAACTCACGATTTTAGAAATACCAGACTCGGCTGTTGATTCTGTGCTCATGCTATCGGCTGGCAATCCATGCAATACCGCCGCTTGTTTTGCTGTAAAATCAATGACTTTAAGAACTGCTTCAAGGGGTGCTTTGGTGCTCTCATATGAAAGTTTTCCGCCCTCAGGCAGTGACAAGACGCTATTTGCCCCAAGTGCTAAAGTTTCGTGTGGTGCAAGCTTACCGCCACCGCTGATAGTACCAACTCCAAAACCTTGATTGCGTGTAACAAGAAATAGTTCAGAAATTTGCATATTTGCGGCTTTTTGCATAGATGCTAAGCTGTTTAATCCCTCTTGCCAATAAGTAGAAATAGGTGATTGCTTAAAAATATGCACGAATGGCAAGCATTTATAAGGATTTTCTTCTGTGGAAATAGTTTGATAATTATAATTGAGTAATGATATTTTATCTTCTTCCCATAACGTGAATTGCTTTTTATTATCATTGTCATAAGAAGTAATAAGAACACCTTTTACATCTTCGGCAGAATCACCACAAATAACATCAAATTCACTTGGCAAAAATATGTCTAGCTCTGCTTTACCGTTGCGCCATAATACTTTTAATAAGGCATTACCTGTCATTGTTGAAATTCTATTGAGCTGTTTTAATTTGACAGCCAGTCCACTTTCTTTTTCAAAGCTGGAAAACAAGTCAATATCTTTATCTGCGGCATCTGTTAGCGTTCTGACAGCATCGGAACAATAAACGCTTGCAAGACGATTGACAATTTTTCTTGTGAAATTCAATGTAATACGTGGCAAATCTTGTGCTGTTTTTTTGCCGCTATATAAAACTTGTATCTGATTTTCAAGAATTGATAATTGTTCATCATTATAAAGCTCATAAAGCATCTGTGAATGTTCTTTGCGACGCTCATTTTGACTTATAACAGACTGCTGGAAGCCTTTTTTTAGTAATTGTGAACCGTAGGAACTAAACATATTTTTAACCTCTTAAATCGCATTATAAAATAGCTGTCATGCCATTATGTGACACTATATTTCTAAAAAATTGCTGTATGGAAAGTTCATTGTCAAGATTGGTGCTTGAATAAGCATTATATAACTGCTTGACCTCAAAATAAGTTTGGCATCTTTCACTACATTGTAAAATTAAAGCATTTTCATCATTAGAACGTAAAAAACACATTGGTGAATGAATACTTTTACTGTCGCAAATAATGGCATCAATAGAATATGAATCAATCTCTTTATTTCTTAATGAATAAATCGCCCAAAGCATGGAGTAAATTCTATCATCTTTGTTTTGACGAT
>CAYJJP010000151.1:0-5697 GCA_964370525.1 uncultured Desulfovibrionaceae bacterium
CTTGTGTATGTGCTTTGGAGAAAGAAAAGTAGTTTTAACTCATAACAAACTTAAGTAATAGTGTTTTAGTGGAAGGAGTTTTTATCCTCCCTCCACAAAAAATCAAAAATCCAAAAACCCTACTTCTTACGCATTCCATTTTCCACATCCACGCCGCGGGGTGGGGTGAACGAGAAGGTATCTTTAGGTAAATTTACGTTTGTTTGCACAGAAGTAAAGTGTAAGGTGTTGCTATTGCTATAAAAGTCAATGATGCTTGCTTTGCGTATGATATTGTTTTTATCGACCCAAATGATGGCTTCTACCATTTCTGTTGTTGGCTCGTGCGGATAGAGATGTAGCTTGGTGTAGTTACCGTCTTTTCCGAGATTTTTTACGCTAAAGTCCTTGCTGAGTTGTGCTTGCCCGGTGATGACTTGTACGAGTGAGCGCGAGCTTTCTACAATGTCGGGGGTGTATTTGTAGGCAACTTCTTCATCCGGGAGGTAGTTCCAAACGATTTTACTGCTGATGAGTAGCAGTTCGGGGTTGGGTTCTTTTGTTTCCCAGCGTACCAAAAAAGGTTTTTGGAAGAGTAGGGTGCCTGTTCTTTTTTGAACGGAACCGCTTTCTTTGTGGTTAAGTGTTTGTTGAAAAGTTGTTTTGATGGTCTTGATTTGTTTATATTTTTCTTGAATATTTGCTTCAAGCGTTGCAGCATTGACAGCGCCGCTGCTTAGGCAAGTAGCTATCAAAAGAGTGAGTGATAAAATTTTTAACATAAATATCCTCTATTTATTTAGTAAGGTTCGTGGTTTGCTGCCATCGGCAGGGCCAACGATGCCGTCACGTTCCAGTTGTTCCACCATGAGTGCGGCTTTGTTGAAACCAATTTTGAAGCGCCTTTGCACGAGCGAAATGGAAACTTTGCCTTGTTCTTCTACAAAAGCTAGCACTTCAGCATAGAGAGCATCGCCGCCGGTGTCAACATTTGCTGTGGCCTTGGCTTCGCTTTGTTCATTGCCCCATGCAGAAAAATCCACGGTATAATTGGGAGGTGCGAGGCTTTTCCAATAATCCACCACCGATTGCACTTCTTCATCGTGTACAAAGGGGCCGTGTAGGCGTTGGAGTTTGCCGCCGCTGGGTTTGAAGAGCATATCGCCCTTACCGAGCAGATGCTCTGCTCCTACCATATCCAAAATGGTGCGTGAGTCATGTTTGCTGGTGACTTGGAATGATATGCGGCAGGGGAAGTTTGCCTTAATAATACCGGTGACTACGTCCACGCTTGGGCGTTGAGTTGCTAAAATCATATGGATGCCGGCGGCGCGTGCCAATTGAGCCAGCCGAACGATACTCGTTTCTACTTCGCGTGCGGCGGTGAGCATAAGGTCAGCAAGTTCGTCAATGATGATAACGAGATAAGGCAGTTGTTCCAGCTCTGCAATTTCTATCGGTTTTTGCTGAGGAGCTTCTTTTTCAAGCGTGCGTAATTTTTGGTTATAGCCGATGATATTGCGCACGCCGAGCCTTGCCATGCATTCATAGCGCCTGTCCATTTCGTGCACTGCCCATTCAAGGGCGGTTTTGGCGTGTTGCATTTCTGTGACCACAGGATGGACAAGGTGCGGAAGGTCAGCATATACAGCCATTTCTATGCGCTTGGGGTCAATGAGTAAGAGCTGCATTTCGTCGGGCTGATTGGTATACAGCAAGCTGAGCAAAATGGTATTGAGGCCGACGCTCTTTCCTGCTCCGGTGGCACCTGCCACTAAAAGGTGTGGCATTTTAGATAGTTCAGCAATAAAAGGTTTGCCGGCTATGTTTTTACCAATAATCATTTTCAGTGGGCCATCGGCATTGGTAAAGATTGACGATTGTAGGATCTCGCGGAAATTTACCATTTCTCTGAAGTCGTTGGGTATTTCAATACCAACGGTGTCAGAGCCGGGGATGGGAGCTTGAATGCGAATGGACAATGCTTTGAGTGAAAGAGCTATGTCGTCGTTAAGGTTGGAAATTTTATTCACGCGCGTACCGGCGGCAGGGCGCACTGCGTACATGGTGACCACCGGCCCAGGTGTTATGCGCACCAATTCGCCTTGAATGCCAAAATTTTCAAGGCAGGCCATGAGCGACTCGCCTTTTTGCTCCATAACTTGGCGAGCAATGCGATTTTTGGGGTTAGTTTCCGGCACCGGTTCCAAAAGGTCAAGAGGAGGGAAGGGAAAGTCCATTTTAGGCTGTTTAGCTTTCCTTATGGGTTCTTGAATGGTAATTTCCGGCACAGGATTTGCTTTTGGCGTATGCGTTCTAGGCACTTCGGCCATTTCTATGGTTTCTGGCGTGTCTATGTGAATAATGGGTTTGGTGTTACTATCTTCCGCATATTCTTCATGTTCATCTGCTGCAGTGTCGGTTTTTTGTTCTTCATACGGCACAATGCTGATATGCGGGTCGTCAGTGGTGTATACCGGTTGTATGTCATAGATTTCCGGCATGGCTTCGGGCTGTTTGCGTGTAAAGATTTTTGTAAAAAAACTTTTTACTCCACCAAAAAGGCCGAGAATATTAAAACTTGGCAAAAAGCGTTTCAGACTCTTCTTTGAGCCATTGGATTCATTGGCTCTGTGCAAGGTGTTATCATTTTCTTCGCTATAATGTTCTGTAATTTCAACTCTTTGATATGTAGTTTCTTCGTGTTCTTCTTTAATTGTCCTTTGCGGCAATGCCAATTGTGGTATGGACTTTAGGCGTTTTCCGCAAAAGGAAACAATGTTTTTGTAGATTTGCACCCAAGAAATACCAAAGGAAAGCTGCGCTGCCATGGTAAAGAGAAAAAGCCATAAAATCACCGAACCTAAGGGGTTTAAGGCGCGAGCGGCATGGGAAAAAAGCGTAGAGCCCACCATGCCGCCACCATAAATGGTACCAAGCCGAATATTAAAGGCCGCCCCAACGAAGAGCAGACAAACGGTAAGCAATAAATAGCCAAGCCAGCGCCACCATAAAAGCTCGTAGGTGGGCATGAGGAAGGCAACTCCCACTGCGCCAAAAACCAAGGGCCAAATATAGGCTGCAATACCAAAGACATCGTTCAAAAAGCCGGAAAGGTATGCGCCTAAAATTCCGGCTGCATTTTGTACAGCGTACGATTTGGTGGTAATATGATTTAAGCTTGGATCGCTCGGTGTGTGCGTAACCAAGCTTAAAAGCACATAAAGTCCCCAAAATATAAGAAAGAACCCCGAAAAATCACGGGCTAATTTTTTACCGTCCGTAAAAGTACCCTCCCAGAGCTATGGCGTATGCTCCTTATGCTCTGTGCGTAAGCTGTTCAAATTTAGGTTAATTATTCGCGCCCAAGGTACTCCCTTGTTCTTGTGTCCACCTTTATTTTATTGCCCACATTAACAAAAATGGGTACTTGAACAACAAGTCCGGTTTCCAAGGTGGCAGGCTTTGTCACATTGCTTACCGTATCGCCCTTGGCGCCGGGGTCTGTATGTGTCACTTCCAAAACAAGGGAAACGGGAATATCAATATCCAGCGGGTTTCCGTTATACATAAGAACACGACATTCTTGTCCATCTTTGAGGAAGTCTGATTTCCCGTCCGTGGCTTCGGCTTTCATTTGCAACTGTTCATAACTTGTCATGTCCATGAAAATCAACTCGTCGCCTTCATGGTATAAAAACTGCATGTCACGAGTTTCAAGGTCTGGGCGATTAACTTTTTCACCGGAACGGAACGTATTGTCCACAATGCGACCGTTGAGAATGTTACGCAATTTTGTGCGCACCATAGCGCCGCCCTTGCCGGGTTTAAAGTGTTGAAAATCCACAATTTCAAAAGGGGTGCCGTCAATTTCGATTTTAAGACCTTTTCTAAAGTCTGTGGTTGAATACATATAAACTCCTATGTTGTTTATTTAATGTTTAATAATAATGCTTGCACGGCAAGCGCATAACTTTTGATGCCAAATCCTGAGATAACCCCAAGCACATGCGGTGCTAACATGCTGGTATGGCGAATTTTTTCTTTACGAGCGTGCACATTGCTCAAATGCACCTCCACGCAAGGCAACTCTATCCAAGCTAGGCAGTCAGCTATGGCAAGGCTGGTATGAGTGAAAGCGCCGGCGTTGAGCACAACACCGTCCATGCGCTCAAGACGAGCTTTTTCAAGGCGATCGATGATTTCACCTTCGTGGTTTGATTGAAAAAAGTGTAAGTTGACGCCCTCTGCTTTTTCTTGCAAAAGCTCAGCAACCAATGCAGGGACTGCTTCCATGCCTTCGTATCCGTAAATATGGGGTTGTCTTTGACCAAGCGCACCCAAATTAGGGCCGTTAAGGATGAGAATTTGTAACATTATTCCACCATTTGCCTTTTATGTAAACTCAGTGTATATGCAATTATGCAAACATAAACTTTTTACCCATTCCACATAACTTGTCAAGCTAAAGTATGTAGTGCTTTTTGACGGTTTTATTGTGTACAAAACGTTATTTCTGCTAGTGTGTGGCTTATTTGAGCGGAAAATATCTCGAAAAGCAGCATTTGCATTGTAAATAGCGTTTTAACAGCCTAAGAGGGAGAAAACATGGCATCTGAGCTTATTTTAGAAACCACTGCCTACACTTTTGAACAGATTTTGAGCCTTGAACAAGCACAAATAGCCTTGGCCGGTCGCTCCAATGTGGGCAAATCTTCCTTGGTTAACGCTCTTGCCGGCAGAAAATCATTGGCAAAAATCAGCGCAACTCCCGGCAAAACTCGCTCCTTAAATTTTTATCGTGTACATCCGGAAGATTTTTATATTGTTGACTTGCCAGGATACGGCTATGCCCGTTGCAGCAAACAGGAACGTAACGCATGGGGCAAGCTGATGGAACGCTATCTCCTTAATTGTGAAACACTTAAGGCGTTGGCAGTGTTGCTTGATTGCCGTTTGCCGCCACAAAAAATCGATTTACAATTGGTGGACTTTGCTCATGCCAATAACATTGTAATCTTACCAATTTTAACGAAGGCCGACAAATGCAAACAGCGTGAACGTTTTGAAAAGCAAAAAATTTGGACAGGATATTTGCGTGGTGTTGTGCCTGTGATTACTTCATCAGCCAGCCGGCTCGGTGTGGAAAATTTGTGGCAAGCTTTGCGTGAGCATGCAGCAGAAGAAATGTCTTAGAGGTTGCGAGATTCCATATATTTAATGTACCCTCACGGCATTCTAATTTGTAAGAAAATTCTTGGGGAGGGAACTTTTTGAAAAAAGTACCCTCCCAAGACCCCCGCCCTCAAAAACTTTTTACACGTAATTTTTATTAACATTAGTTTATGCGGTATATGGGTTTTCTCGCGAAAACTTATGGAACTTTTTTTTGTAGAAAAAAAGTGTAAAGCGCGTTTTGAAAGGGGGTTTGGGGGAAAACTTTTTGGCGCTAGCAAAAGTTTTCCCCCAAAAAATATCTCAAATTAGAATGCCGTGAATGTACCCTAAAACGAAGCTATAAAATGTTGACCTTAGCAGGCTTTTGAAGTATCGAGAACTCAAGTAGAGGGAAGTACATGCATCAGGAATCAAAGCGAAATAGTCTGAAAGGATTGAAGGGTGTTTGCCGCATCATCAATGCTGTTCGCTACTCAGCGCAAGGCTATAAGGCTGCATGGAAAGATGAGGAAGCATTTCGGCAGGTTGTGTATTTAAATG
>CAYJJP010000152.1:0-5669 GCA_964370525.1 uncultured Desulfovibrionaceae bacterium
TTTTCGTTAAGTGTTGCATCTTGCAAGGCCAAAATTTGGGCAGCGAGCCATGCGGCATTACGCGCGCCGGCTTTGTCTGTTGCCACTGTGGCCACAGGAAATCCCGGAGGCATTTGCACCGTAGAGTAGAGCGCATCAGCGCCGGCAAGGGCAGCGCCGGAAACGGGAATGCCAATGACAGGTTTGATGGTGCGTGCAGCCACGGCGCCGGCTAAATGTGCAGCCATGCCTGCCGCACAAATGAAAACTTGTGCGCCGGACTTTTCAAGCTCATCTACTAATTTTTCGGTGCGCTCAGGGGTGCGGTGAGCGGAAGTTACCGTAAAGCAATATGAAATGCCAAGCTTTTTCAAAATATCAACGCAGGGGCTGACTTGTGCTTCGTCAGAAATAGATCCCATAAAAATTGCCACTTGTACCATGTTAGTTATCCTTATTTTTTAGTTGTTTTAAGCCTTTTTCAGCTATGTCTTTTCGAAAATAACTCTTGTCCATTTGGATTTTTGCAACAGCTGCATAGGCTTTTTCTTGCGCCTTATGCAGGTCATCACCAAGGGCTGTCACGCAAAGCACACGCCCGCCATTGGCAACGAGTTTGTCGTTGTCAAATTTTGTTCCGCTGTGAAAAACCTTTACGTCGCCAAGTGCTTCGGCAGCATCAATACCGGTAATTTCCATGCCTTTTGCATATTCTTGCGGATAGCCTTCAGCGGCTAAAACCACTCCAACTGTTGCTTTGTTGCTTATCTCAACGCTCATGTGAGTAAGTTTTCCTTGTGCGCAAGCCTGCATAATTTGGTCAAGCGGTGTTTCAAGGCGCATAAGCAAGGGTTGGCACTCAGGGTCGCCAAAGCGACAATTGTATTCCAACACCTTCGGCCCTTGCTCTGTCATCATAATGCCGGCGTATAAGATGCCTTTATATGGATGTCCGGCTGCATTAAGTTCCTTTAATATGGGAGTAATGACAGCATTAAGCAAGTCTTGGTAGGCAGCTTCCGACAAGAGCGGTGCAGGTGAATAGGCGCCCATGCCGCCGGTGTTTGGTCCTTTATCGCCATCAAATATGGCCTTATGATCTTGGGCAGAGGGGAGGGCTATGGCATGGGTTCCGTCACAAAAGCAGAGGAAGGAAAGCTCTTGTCCGAACAAGCATTCTTCAATGATGACCGTGGCTCCGGCATCGCCAAAAGCTTTGTCTTTCATTATAAATTCAAGCGCTTGTTTTGCTTCTTCAAGGCTTTGAGCAACCACAACTCCCTTACCTGCCGCAAGACCGTCTGCCTTGATGACAATGGGCGCGCCGTGCTTCTCTACATAGCTTAAAGCTTCGTCGTAATTGCTAAAATGCGCACTATGCGCACAAGGAACGCCGGCGCTCGTCATGACATTTTTGGCAAAGCTCTTACTACCTTCAAGCTGGGCGCAATACTTACTTGGCCCAAAACAGGCTATGCCCGCTTCCGCTAAGGCGTCGCTTAAACCATTTACCAAGGGAAGTTCCGGCCCCGGAACCACCAAATCAATGGCATTGGCGCGAGCAAAATTTACAAGCTCTGCTGTTTCGTGCACTTCAATGGCGACTTTTGTTACTTTTTCCAGATCCATTCCGCCATTACCGGGAGCCACAAAAACTTCCGATACCGTTGCGCTTTGCAATAATTTCCAAGCGATGGCGTGTTCTCTGCCACCTTGACCAACAACTAATATACGCACACATACTCCTTAAATAGCAGGAAATTTTTCCTGCGTGTATAAAAATTATTTTTGTATACAAAATCTCTTTCCAATCTATATAAAATTTGGTAAAGCTTATTGCAAGCTACCCACTTGTTGAAGTTACTGGGGCGCTCTGTGTCAGGTTATGGAAAATGATTTGTCACTGCATTTTTTTGCATTACCTTTTTATGTTCAAAAATGCAATGGCGCAAGACCAACAAATAAGGATTATTGTTGATGATAAAAAAATTTACTAAGAACATTCAAGAACTTGACGCAAAAGTGCAAGACGGAAAAGCCATAGAAGAATTGCAACTAGAGGGTATACGGTACACCTTGCGCCAAGCGCAAAATAACGCACAGTATCGCAAAAAACTGGCTGGCATTGCCCCCGAAGACATTCAAAGTCTTGAAGATGTGCGTAAGCTACCATTCACAACAGTGGAAGATTTGCGCGCCGGTTATCCCTTGCCTTTATTGTGTGTATCTGATGAAGAAGTTGTGCGCATTCATGCATCTTCCGGCACCACAGGCAAGCGCAAAATACTTGCCTATACTCAAAAAGATTTAGATACTTTTGTTATGCAAATGGCTCGATGTTTTACGGTAGCCGGAATAACATCCGTGGACAGAATGCAAGTGGCCGTCGGCTATGGACTTTGGACAGCCGGCGCCGGCTTTCAGCTTGGCTCTGAAGCCATTGGCGCGCTGACTATTCCGGTTGGCCCAGGTAATATAGAAATGCATATTCAGCTTTTACAAGATATGCAAAGCACTTGCTTTGGTGCAACGGCTTCCATGGCTCTTTTGATGGCAGAGGAAATAGAACGCCATAACCTTAAGGATAAAATTAATTTGCGCAAAGTCATATGCGGAGCTGAAACACGCAGCGAAAAGATGCGCATTGCCACAGAGCAAAAATTGGGGCTGGAGGGAAGTTACGATATTTCCGGCATGACAGAAATGTATGGGCCGGGCACAGCCATTGAATGCGACGCCCACGCCGGCCTTCACTATTGGTCTGATTTATTTTATATGGAAATCATTAATCCCGAAACGTTGGAGCCGGTGAGCGAAGGTGAAGTTGGTGAGCTTGTGGTTACATCCTTATGTAAGGAAGCAAGTCCGCTTATTCGCTATCGCACGCACGATTTAACGCGCTTTATCAAGGGTACATGCTCTTGTGGTTTGACCATTCCACGTCACGATAAATTTTTGGGGCGTAGCGATGATATGCTTATATTTAGAGGTGTTAATATTTATCCTGGGCAAATTATGGGCGTCATTGGAACCTTTCCCGAACTTGGCGGAGAGTATCAAGTGGAATTAACCAGAGATGCCAAAGCTTTAGACCATATGCTCGTGCGTGTTGAACGTGCGGAAAATCTTGGCTCCGGCAGTGATGCCGCTTTGTGCGAATCGCTGTCAAAAAAATTACACAAAGCGTTGATGGCAAGAGTAGAAGTAAATATTGTTGATAATGCCAGCCTGCCACGCACGTTCGGTAAATCAAAGCGTGTACTTGATACAAGGCAATAAATTATTATAAAAGGAATTGTTATGGATATTTTTGAAGCTATTTTTACACGTCGTTCCATTCGTGCGTTCACTGATGAAGTAGTGAGTGATGCTGATATTAAGCGCATGCTCGAAGCTGCCATGGTGGCTCCAAGTGCCGGCAATGCTCAGCCATGGCGTTTTATTGTGGTGCGTGATAAACATGCCCTTGCGACCATAGCTGCTACAAATCCCTATGCGGCCATGGCAAAACAGGCTTCGGTGTGTATTGTGGTTTGCGCTGATATAAGTGCCGAAAAATACCCCGGTTATTGGCAACAAGATTGCGCTGCTGCCTTGCAAAATATTTTGCTTGCCGGGCGTGGGCTTGGCATTGGTACCGTTTGGACTGGAGTGTATCCGGACAAGGAAAGATCTGAAACTTTCAAACTATTTTTTGCATTGCCGGAACATGCCGAAGTTTTGGGAATTGTGGTTTGCGGTCATCCAAAACAAGATTTTAAAGCTCGTGATAATTATGACAGCGCTAAAATATTTACTGAAAAATGGGGACAATAAACCTTGTCCATTGCTATGAAAACGGAATACGCCGCCATTGTGGTGGGGGCCGGTCATGCCGGTTGTGAAGCGGCTATGGCTCTTGCTCGTCTTGGGCACGAAACCCTACTTATTACAGGTAATATTGATCGCATAGGGCATTTGTCTTGCAATCCGGCCATTGGCGGTTTAGCCAAGGGGCATATGGTGCGTGAAATAGATGCCCTTGGCGGTATGATGGGTCTTTGGGCCGATGCGGCCGGTGTTCAATTTCGTATTTTAAATACCAGCAAGGGCACAGCCGTGCGGGCAACTCGTGCTCAAATGGATAGGGACGCCTATATCCATGCGGTTAAACAAAGTATTTTTAGTCAGCCAAATTTGAAAGTTTGGCAAGATAATGTAGAGGGCTTGATAACCGAAACGAACACTGACCCTCAAACCGGCGCAAAGAGTACAAATATAAAGGGCGTGCGTACCGAACTTGGTCTCACATATTTTGCAGAGCATGTTCTTTTAACCACCGGAACTTTTTTGTGCGGGCGCATTCATATTGGTATGAACAATCAAGAGGGCGGTCGCCTTGGGGATGCTGCAAGTAAGGGGCTGACTGCTGAGCTTGAGGCGCTTGGTCTGCAAACCGGACGCTTAAAAACCGGTACTACACCTCGTCTTTTGCGTTCTTCCATTGATTTCAGCTGTATGGAAGAACAACCAGGAGATGATGTAAACGCAGCACATTTTGAGGGCTTTAGCTTTCATGGCAAAAGGCCGCCGCTTAAACAGATTTCTTGTTATATGACGTGGAGTAATGCCCAAACCCATGCGATTATCCGCACCGGATTTGATCGCTCGCCTTTGTTTACAGGAGTTATTCAGGGTACAGGCGCACGTTATTGCCCTTCCATCGAAGATAAAATTGCCCGCTTCCCCGACCGTGAGCGTCACCATATATTCATTGAACCGGAAGGTTTTGACAGCGCCGAATGTTATGTTAACGGTGTGTCAACTTCATTGCCGCTCGATGTGCAGCTCGGCTTGCTGGCTACCATACCCGGACTTGAAAAAGCGCATATGTTGCGCCCGGGTTATGCCATTGAATATGATTATGTCAATCCCATACAATTGCATCCAACGCTTGAAACTCGTAAAGTTCAACATTTATGGCTTGCAGGGCAGATTAATGGTACCTCCGGTTATGAAGAGGCTGCTGCTCAAGGACTGTGGGCGGCACTGAATATTTCCAATAAAATGCGGGGGCTTGAACCGTTTATTTTACAACGCAGCGAAGCCTATATGGCGGTTTTGGTGGATGACCTTGTAACCCTTGGAACGCTTGAGCCATATAGAATGTTTACCTCACGCGCTGAACATCGTTTACTTTTACGAGAAAACAATGCCGATGCTCGCCTGACACCCAAGGGGCGTGAACTTGGCCTTGTGCAAGACGATCAGTGGCAAAAGTATTTACAAAAGCAAGTAGATGTTAAGAAATTAACAACATTGCTACAAAAAACTCATATCACGCCAAATCCCCAAGTCAACACACTTTTGGAAGAACTTGGCGAAAATCATCTCCAAACCGGTGCCAGCCTTGCTGAGCTTTTGCGCCGACCTGTGCTTACCATTGACCATCTACTGCCATTATGTCCGGCTCTTGCCGAGTATAACCCCATTGTGCAGCAAGAAAGTCAGACACAAGTTAAATATGCCGGCTACCTACAAAGGCAAGAACAATTGGTTCACAGGGCTAGTCGCATGGAAAATACACCCTTGCCGCAAAACATGCCCTATGATGATGTGGCAGGGCTTTCGCACGAAGTTCGTGAAAAGCTTAACGCTCATAAACCGCATACCCTTGGGCAAGCCGGACGCATTTCCGGCGTTACTCCTGC
>CAYJJP010000153.1:0-5613 GCA_964370525.1 uncultured Desulfovibrionaceae bacterium
ATGGATTTCATTATCCTGATAAAATTTTGGAGGTTTTATGATGAAAATAGACAATGAGAAAGATCTTGGTCGAGCGTTAAAAGAAGAGCAGGATTGTATTGAAATCGAGGGAGATCTTGCAACGAAAGTGGTACGCATAAAAGCAACAGGTAGAGTTGCATGGTGTGTTTGTATTGGTTGCTTTATTGTAGCTATTCCTCTTGCTGTGGCAGCTATACCAACGGGTGGAGCAACAGCCGTTGCTGCAATCGCACCACTTGCTCCAGCTATAGCAACAATTGGAGCACCAGCCGCAATATCCGCTGTCATGATTGCTGTTGCGGCAGGTGGTGTAGGTGTACTTAATTCTCTTCGTAAGTATAAAATTGTCCAAAAAAATGTAGGTTGCGTTATTCTTAAGAGATTGTAATTATTGTTTTTACAATATATAGCTAGGTTTTTAGGTAAACACATTTACGCTATACGTGAAATCTCTCTTTTTGAAATAAGAATTAACAATTTAACTATACAACAAAAGGTGTCGTTAATATGGGTCGCCAATATAATAATAAGCGTTTTTTTGAAGCTGCTGAAAAAGATATTATCAATAATACAGAAATTACTGAAGAACAAAAAAGTAAACTTACAAAAGCTCTCTTACTACTCAAAGATAAAAAAATTAATCTCATGATTACAGGCGCAACAGGTTGTGGAAAAAGTTCTACAATCAATGCTTTGTTTAATACACATGAAGAAATAAGTGACGAAGTTGCTAAGATAGGTGTTGGAGTAAATCCAGAAACTATGCAAATTAAGAATTTTGAATTAGAGGGGCTTACTCTTTGGGATAGTCCTGGGCTTGGTGATGGAAAGGAGGCTGATAGTATACACGCTAAAAATATAATAAGCAAACTGCATGAGCGCGATGAAAATGGTGAACTTCTTATTGACCTTGTGCTAGTTGTTTTAGACGGAAGCACGCGCGACCTTGGCACTTCTTATGAATTAATTAATCAAGTTATTATCCCTAATCTAGGTGAAGACTCAAAAAAACGAATTTTAATTGCGATTAATCAAGCAGATGTTGCTATGAAGGGAAAGCATTGGGATGAAGAAAACAATAAGCCACTTCCACCATTAGAAAAATTTTTGGAAGATAAAGTGGCTTCAGTTCAAAAAAGAATTGGAGAAAGCACAGGGCTACATACAACCCCTATTTATTATGCTGCTGGTGGCAAGGAAGATGGCTGCCCACAAGCCCGTCCGTATAATCTTGCAAAGTTACTTTACTATATCATTAAGCATACCCCGCACGAGAAACGTTTAGGATATATGGGTAATATGAATCAAGATTCCACTATGTGGGAAGATAATGATGGTTTTGCTAACTATCGTCAAGGAATTTTAGATACTTTCAGTGAGACATTTTCTGATTGCGTTACATCTGGGAGTGATATTGGTAAAGAAATTGGGGGTGCACTTTTTGATCGTGCCGGAGAAGTTGTAGGGAAAATGGTAGGTAGAACTTTAGGAGCTGCTGTCGGGGTCGTTAAAGGTATAGGCAAAAGTGTTGCAAGTTTTTTTGGATTTTAAAGAATATAATGAGTCTTACTATGTTAGATTTTAAAAATTATAGATTGACGGACATAGAAAACCGATTGAATCGTGGTGGCTATTGTCCTTTAGACATTATGGTAACTGGTGTTACAGGTGCCGGTAAATCAACGACATTAAATTCTTTTTTTCAAAAGACTGTCGCTAAAGAAGGTGATGGCGTTGATCCAGAAACTATGAACATTGATTTTTACAACCTGCATGACGACATACGTCTTTGGGACACGCCTGGTCTTGGTGATGGAGTAAAAAAAGATCAAGAGCATAAAAAAAAGATGCTAGACTTATTGTACAAATCGTATGGAAAATCAAATAATTATGGATTAATAGATTTAGCTTTGGTCATTATTGAGGGAGGCGGAAGAGATATGGGGTCAACCTCAATTTTACTAAACGAGGTTATTGTGCCGAATATTCAAAAAGATAGAATACTGGTTGCCATTAATCAAGCTGATTTTGCTTTAAAGGGACGTAATTGGAATCATGAAAGCAATGAACCCGAACCAAAGCTTTTGGATTTTCTTAAAGAAAAAGCTATATCTGTAAAAGAAAGAGTCCGAGAAGCTACGGGGGTTGATATTTTAACACCTGTTTTCTATTCAGCAAAATACAACTATAATATTAAAGAATTGTATGATTTTATAATTAATAATATTCCTTCCGAAACGCGAGTTTTCATAAAGTAAGGACAAGTGATGATTATGAGCAGTAGTATTTTAGATGATTTTTCTACAAGTATTGAGTCTATAAAAAATAAAGAAATTAAGTTTGCAATCCAAAATGTTGTAGAAAACTTGAAGCAACAAAAAATCAATATTCTCCTTATTGGTCCTACAGGTGTAGGTAAGAGCTCTACAATTAACGCAATTTTTGACATGGAGCAAGCAACAGTTGGACACAGTGTTTCTCCTGAAACTAATACAATTCAACGATATGAAATGGAAAATCTCGTATTGTGGGATAGTCCTGGATTTGGAGACAGTATTGAAAATGATAGACTATATGCTCAACAGATATCCAAACTTTTACATGCAAAAGATGAGAATGGAGGTGGGATTATTGATGCGGTTGTCGTTATCCTTGATGCATCAAACAAGGATATGGGGACTGCTTACGAAATTATCAATTGCATTGTTTTACCAGCTTTGGATAAAAGGACAGAACATTTTTTTGTTGCATTAAATCAGTGTGATATCGCTTTACAATGTAAACATTGGATAAATGGTGCGCCAGATAATGCGCTAATGAAGCGTCTTGATGAAAAAGCTATTTCAATTCAAGAAAGAGTTTTTGAAGCCACTCATGCACAAATTAAACTCCCAATATACTTTTCAGCTTTATATAAATATAATATTTCAAAATTCCTTGTGCAACTGATTGCAAATTTACCTGTAACAAAACGGATGTTGATAGAAAAGAGCATAAATAAAACTCCGGAGTTATGGAAAAAAAATGATACACTTGAAAATTATAATAAGAAAATTCAAATAGAAATTAAATCTTCAATGGAAAAGGCATTAGAGGCCGGTCTCAATGGAGCAATGCTCGGAGCACAAATTGGTAAATTTATACCAATAATTGGACCTGCAATTGGAGCATCTGTGGGTGGAGCTTTGGGGTTTTTGGGAAGTTTTTTTGATTAATTAAATGTTTTACAAGGATTATACTAATGATTATAATATTTTTACTGATTTCCTTTTTGGGTGGAGCCGTAACATCCGGAGTAACAAGTTTTATACTTACTCCGTTTCTAGGATTGCCTATTGGTATATGTGTAGGGATTTATATTTTTACTATGCTAATGCGCAATAGATAACCAACTTAGAACGTTACTATTTATTCTTTAAAAATACAACATCAAGCCCAACACGTGCTCTAGTCATGCCTACATAGCTTAATTTCTTCACATATTCGGTATTGCTCGCTGTCATGGCGGGCAAGCCGATGAGGAAGACGTGCGCATAGTCCATGCCCTTCACGCTATGGATGGTGGAAAGGGTAACACTGTCGGTGGTGATGTCATAGCGGCGTTTGGCTCTGTCATCTTCCGTCACCCAAGAGACCATAATTCCTTGTCTTTCCAAAGCATCTCTCAATATGGTGGGGATTTCCACCTTGCCTGTTGCCGTTTGCCAAGTGCGGCTGGCATACAGTACGGCTATTTCCGCCATGGGATAGCCATCTCGCAGCATTTCTTGAATGGACTTAATAACATACGAACATAATGCATCAACAGTATCAAAGCTTTGCTTGCGTGGTTCGACGCCTTGCGGACCTTGCAGGTGACGCATATCACAAGCTAAGCCCAGTTCCTTAGCCACAAACTTACTGATTTGTATTGAGTTACGGTATTGTTTTTGCAAAACATATTCTTGTAAATCCGGTACGTATTTTGCCCATGTTGACTGCTCCGTATAAAGGGCTTGCTGTTCATCAAGAGCCACGCTTAAAATGCCATGCTCTTTATTGAGCAAGGGCAAGAGTGCCTCAATCATAGGCGCAGAAAAATCCTGTCCCTCATCCACAAGAATTGCACCGTAACGCTCACGCCACATTAAATTTTGTGGCGAATTTTGCTCACCGCTCAGCACATTTCGTACTTCCTCAATGACCATGCTGTAAAAATCTTTTTCTTCACCGCTGTGTGGAATTTTTTCACCTAAAATACGCCGGCATAGCTCAAAAAATGGTACCACTTCAACAGCATCTGCACCGTAGGTTATGTGTTTTGAAGCCAGCAAACGGCGCATATAGTTAGCTAATGTCAAATTGTAACATGTTATAAGGATGCGCTTCATTTTACTTTGGGTATGCTGCAAGTGTGCCGCTTGGTGGGTCAAAATAAGTGTTTTTCCACTCCCCGAAGCACCACGGATAAGCCGTTTGCCGCGTGTAAACTGGCGAGCCAAATCTTCCTGCATGTCGTCCAAAATGGCAATGTGCTCTTGCGCTGTGGCAAGGTTCATGCTTCGGCGTGGCACTTCAATGCGCACTATGGGAAAGAGTGCCGCACGTAAATGTTGCATTTGCGTCAAGTTTAATTGAAAAGGAAATAAGGGAGGGAAGTTTTTTTGTAAATATTTACGCAAGGTTTGCCCCGACAGGTCTTGACTGTACGCAGATTGCGGATGTACTTCATCGCCAAAAAGCATATGCTCTATATCTAAAACCTTATCCAGACCAGCAGCACAAAAAGCTTGCCTCGTCATATTCATCATCACCACACAACCCACAACAGGGAGCCCCGGCTTTCCGGCTTTCACTGCAGAACACAAGTGCGCACTCTTACCGAGCTTGCTCATGATGGCATTAACGTAATCACGGGCTTGCGCTTGTGGATTTTTTACTTGCCTTTCTTGCGTCCCGGCTATGTAGCGGACTTCTTTAGGATTTGCCTCCACAATCTGCTCAAGCTGCCAATCCTTTACTTCCACGGCAATAATGCCACTGTCAGGAGAATAAATAACAAAATCAGGTTCTAAGCCCTGCACATTAGGGGAATACCAAACAATAAAATCCCCATCAGGACGCAAGAACTTTTGCAAAAAACGATACAAACGCTCTTCACCTGGCGTTGTGAATTCAGCCTGTACATCATGAGCAATATGCGGAAACATGGTAGCCATTTGTAATATCCTATTTTTGTTATTTAAAGGCTTAACAAGTTGTCATAAACAAACCCCATCTTAGCACAAAAAATTTTTTTTGAAAAGAATGTCAACTTTCCGTATTTCGGAGGGTTTGTGTCTTATGTTGCATATGTGATTTATGTGTTGCTAACAGTCCGTTGAAAAAGCCCCATCTACTGCGTCAGCGATAAAAAGCCAAACCGCTTATGTATGTCCAATACACTGCGCGCCTTGACTTTTTTCGCTTCCTTGCATTTGGCACTTTTTGAACGGACTGCCGGAAATTGACTTTTTTAACAGGCTGTTATGTGTTGTTAGGCAAGTCAATAGCTTATGATTAATTTTTTAAGGAGAGAACGATTATGGGTAAATTAGGATGGTTTTTAGGTGG
>CAYJJP010000154.1:0-5610 GCA_964370525.1 uncultured Desulfovibrionaceae bacterium
CGTTCACGCATAGCCAGCGCTGACCTTGTGCTCTTGGTTTTGGACGGTACGCTCTCAGAAAATGCTGCGCTCTGCCTTGGAGAAGAAGGATTTGCACTTGCACAGCATGCAAACACTTTACTTGTTTGGAATAAATGCGATTTAGCTCCCATGAGGACATTGCCGCCGCAATGGAAAGCATTTGAAAATAAATGCATCAGTATATCAGCCAAGAGTGGTCAAGGCCTTGATATGCTATGTGAACGCATCAAACAGGCTTTGACTGAAGGCCATGATATGCCGGCTTACGCCGCTGAGCCTAAAGCCGGTGACGTGGTACCAAATATGCGTCAAGCTGAACTTTTACGCACAGCTGCACAAGAATTGCACTTGTTACACCAAGACGTCGAACGCTCTATGCCTTACGATGTGTGCGCCGTGCGTTTGGATAGTGCTGTTAGTATTCTTGGACAAATCACCGGGCTTGATACTCCCGATGAACTTTTGGATAAGATTTTCGCCACTTTTTGTATTGGTAAATAATAACCCAATAATTACGGATATTTTATGCTGCCTGATCATTATAAACGTAAACTCAGCAAAGAAGACATCAATGCTCTGCCCATAGTTCGCTATGAAGGCACGATCGAGCTTGTCACTACGGCTGAAGAGCTTGATAAGGCATTGAATGCGTTGCAGAAAGAGCGTGTATTAGGTTTTGATACAGAAACCAAGCCCTCATTTCGAAAAGGAAAATTAAATGATCCTGCGCTGGTACAGCTTGCCGGTGAGCATGTGGTCTATCTTATACACCTCATCCATATCCCCTTTGCGGCAGAGCTGGCACAGCTGTTGAGCAATGAAAACATCCTCAAAGTTGGTGTGAGCATTTTTGAAGACTTGCGCGAACTGCAAAGAATATATAACTTTGTGCCGGCAGGTATTGTTGACCTTGGAAATGTAGCACGGCTTAACAATCTTGAAACTCAAGGATTGCGCAACCTTGCTGCAAACTTCTTTGATTGCCGTATCTCCAAAGGATCACAGTGCTCCAATTGGTCAGTAAGCACCCTTTCTGAAAAACAAATTGTATACGCTGCCACCGACGCTTGGATTGGGCGAAAGGTCTTTGTGCGCATGCAAGAGCTAGGAATGCTAGATAAAATATAATGTTACGCTCATTTCGCCTTGTGTGTGACTTCAAACACATTCCCTTAGTGGAAGCTCTTTTACGAGCAGAAAATTATGATTTTGCACCTGAAAAATTTTCACCCTATTGCCGCATTCTTACGCACGAACCAAAACCGCTCGGCTCAAGCCTTGCCGCTTTTTTTGGACTGATCTATATTCAAGATCGCTCTTCCATGTTGCCACCCTTGGCACTCTTAGCGAACACCCCTGCCGTGCACCAAAACTCAGCCGTGCTTGATATGTGCGCAAGTCCGGGAAGTAAAACAGGATTTTTGGCTCAGCTATTGGGAAAAAATGGTTTTGTGCTTGGCAATGAGCCTTCAAAATCACGCCTTGCCACCTTGCGTGCCAATATGCAAAGCTTAAACCTGTTGCAAGTGGCTACATGTAGCTATGCCGGTGAAAAACTCCCCTTATTACCAAATACTTGGGATTTCATTCAGCTCGATCCCCCCTGTTCCGGCTGGGGTACGGTGGAAAAAAACCCCAATGTACTCAAACTCTGGAGTGCAGATAAGGTAAAGCCACTCATTACATTACAAAAAACGCTTTTACGCAAAGCCTTCGAGCTATTACGCCCCGGCGGTCAAGTTGTTTACTCCACTTGCACCACCAATGTGGATGAAAACGAAGAACAAGTGTACTTTGCCATGCAAGAACTGGGCTTCGAACTTCTCCCCCTCGAACCTTTTGAGGGCTTTGTGTGGCAAGAGCCGTTTACTACACAATCAGGAGCAATTTTACCGGAAAATACATTGCGAGTTGATGGAAAACGCAGCAATGCTCAAGGTTTTTACATAGCAAAGCTCCGCAAACCGCATAGTTCTGCCACTCACAGCGCATTAACCGATGCTAGTGAAGAACAAATAGATGCGCCACGCCTTTTCAGCTGCCAACAAGAGCTTTCACCTCACTTACTCTCTGAAGCTTGCACAGAAAAAGAGCTTTTACCAAATGGAATTATAGGACTTTTTGGAGAAACTGCACGCTTCATCCCACAAGCTGCTCAAGATATTTTACCGGCAACGCTTACATGGCAAGCCAGCGCGCTTGGAAAAATCATGGGAAAAGCGCAAAGCACTAAAAATACTATACCCTTAGAAAACAGTATACGCCTAAGCCCACGCTGCCGCGCACTCATGCCAACAGAAAAAGAAAAAGTACAAGACCACGCGATCATTCTAGAAAAGATTGAAGACATTCACTCGCTACTCCAAGGTCAAAGCCGACAAACACAACTTGAAGGTCGGGAAACAGGCCTTTATTTTGCACACCAAGCCCATACCGACCAACTTTTACCTCTTGGTCGTGTACACCTCAAAAAAGGACGAGCGCTTTGGCCCATTCGCTAGCTAAAGCACAAAAAACTCTAATAATTTCAAATAATTAGCTCTGCATCATTTTAATTTAAGATATTTTTAATTGTCTGAGCTGATGCCCTATTTTCTGTTTTCTGTCACCGATATGATGCCGCTTTTCGCCGAATTCCATTTCTTTTATGTTGGAGGAGATATACGGGCTTTGAGTGTTAAGCCCGGCTTCTTTAATCCAGCTATGAACAAGCGAAGGCCATGTGCTAAAGATTTTTGCCAATATCATATGATGTTTTGCCAATGAGTAAAAAATAACACATTGTTTTTTGGCTATGATTGATTGGCTAGCACGAACATTACCAAGAGCAAAATATACTCATAAGTTTTACTAAAATTACAATGCTTTCCTCTAACTATACCATTTTTTACGTAATGTTCAAACTGTCAACTACTACAATTTGCATAAAGTCCCCTTCATAAAGACATTTTACCTCTAACCTATCTATCAGTAAAAAATCTCAATAATTTTTCCTTATCTTGACTTGACAAACCTCAAAATAAGCCTCAAATATAATGAAAGGGTGAAGCTGTAACTTCACCCTAGATTGTGGGACAACCCCCGTAATTAAATTTAATTCAGAGAATAGCCCCGTTTATTGAGACATAGCAGGGGCTATTCTCTTTTATTTTTTACGATAAAAGATCATTGCCACGATGTTCGCTAACATGCTTGCTGTAAAGCTAATCATGAAATCTAACATACTGCTAACCTCCTTCCGGAGGCTTGTCCCACTAAATAAATAATATTGAATTTTGTGGTTACTGTCAACGCACCACGAAATGGAAAAGTGACGCAAAAGTGATCCAAAAAAAGGGCTTACTATTTCCAGTAAGCCCTTAATTTTATTTACTAATGGCGGAGAGGGTGGGATTCGAACCCACGTGTCCCGATTAGAGGACAACCCGATTTCGAGTCGAGTTATTTATGTTTATTTTATTGACTTTTCATGTTGCTGTGTATAAAAAAGAGGTGTATTTTCTAGATATTACTGTTTTTTGTACATTTTAAATACACTTGAAATACACTTTTTGTGAAATAAAAAGTGTACCAAAGGTGTACCAGATTTGTACCACATACGGAGGGCAAGATGAGAGCATGGGAAAAGACAGGCATTGCAGGGTTGGAGGCAAGAGTCTATAGCAAAGAGGATATTAGCTATCGTTTAAGGCAGAAGATAAATGGAAAGCCAGTTTGTGATTTCTTAGGCTCTATGAATCTAGAGCAGGCCACAGCAATAGCTGCACAGCTAAAACTAAATCGAAAAACACAGACAGGGGCACAGACTTATGCTGAGATGCAGGAACTATATAGACAGAAAGAAAGAGCGACTTTCATTCAAACACAAAAAGAAGAAAAAGCTCTTATAGAAGAACGAAAATTTCTCGAAAATCATACAGTTGCAAAGTTTTGGGATAATTATTACTGGCCTGATAAAAAACAAAGGGGCGGAGAAAAATCTAATAAAGCGATACTTTACACTTTCAATAAATATTGGCGTAGTACCATCGGCCACATCCCTATAGAAGAGTTAACCTATAAACAGATCGAAAAGGTTGTATGTTTACTAAGGGTAGAAGGTAAAAGCAACAGAATGGTGCAATACACATATCGCATATTGCAAGCTATGTATAATTTTGCACGGATTATATTTTCTTCGGATTTTAAGCGTGACCTGCCTATATTTTGCGGTGCGCGTATTAAACTAGATGCTCCTATAAGAAAAAATGCGTACTTTACAAAGGAAGAAACACAGTTGCTTTTCAAGTCATTGAAGGAAAATCAATGTCGTGACGCACATGATATGGCGGTTATCGCCTTGTATAGCGGTCTCCGCTTTGGAGATATAAAGCGTTTAAAATGGAGTGATGTGCGAGAGGAGGAGGCAACACCTATAAGCACAAGCAAAACTGGTAAGGTAGTATACGCAAGTTTAAATTTTGAGCCTATTTTGAATATGTTGAAAGAGAGGGATATTTTTTCCTTGAACAGCAAGCTTGATAAGTTAATTTTCTTAAACAGGAAACAAGAGCAATACAATGCTGTTCCTCCTATTTTTGCAAAAACTGTTAAAAAACTAGGTTTTAATAATTTGCCACACAGGAGAAACAAGCCTACAGAGAAGGTGGATTTTCAAACTCTACGCAGAACTTTTGCAAGTTGGCTTGCACAAAGTGGGGCTGATTTGCAAGGAATAAGAGATTTATTGGGTCACAATAATATTGCCACCACGCAGATATATGCTATCCTTAATCAAGATAAGACTGCAAGTTTGTTAAGAAAATTGATAGATTAAAAAATATTGTTTAATTCATAAAAAATGTTGACAAATACATCATATGTGTATAATATGTGATTTGTACTTAGTATAGTACACGTTAATCATGTGCCACGGGTGTGTCGCATGTATGCTCGGCCTAAGGCACCGCTATTCCATATAGCAATTCACAGCTCAGGAGCATCACATTGTAACTGTGAGGAACTGCGCCTTAACAAGTTAGTGTGTTTTTCGAGACAAAATTAATAAAAGATATGGCGTTAATGCAAATTAACGCGTCTTTTCTAGTTGTCTCAGCACGTTTACTTGTGAGGCATTTTTTATGCAGTCTACTCAAAATTTATCTACTCTTGATCTTTTAAGTCGTCGTTATAACGTTCTTGTCTCAATTGACGAACTAGCCGAAATTTTCCGTAAAAGCCGCCGTTATATCTACATTATGTTGAATAACGGGGATTTACCTATTAAACCAATACACAAAAATCATACTGAAAAGAGGCTTGCGCCACTTTATCGCTTAACGGACGTTGCGGCTTACATAGATGGTACGCCTGTGACTTCCTCTTCCCTTACAGATTCTAGCTCTACAGCAAAAAAACGAGGCCGTCCTTTAGGGTCACGAAACAGAAAGAGAGATATGGCTAGTCCTCCGTGCACCGGAGAGTTATACACTCACGAATACTCTGCTTCCATATAACTTTTTTGATATACTAAGAGGTCTTTTATGTCATCTATATATATCGAAAAAGGTGTTTTGTTGCGCACTTTTGACTGCATAGACGCAGCTTTGA